>DATDFQ010000042.1 GCA_036522515.1 Bacteroidota bacterium | reverse complement strand
GATGCGCGGGCGCCGAACTTCTACAACGGCACGACCCCGGGCCAGGGCCGCCTCGGACACATTCCGGGCGCCAAGAACCTGTTCTTCAACACCCTGTTCGACACCACGAACAAGCTGCTTCCCGTTCCGAAACTGAAGGAGTTGTTCGAAAAGGCGGGCGTGAAACCGGGGGAGGAGGTCGCCACGTATTGCCATGTTGGACAAACTGCCAGCGCCGTCTATTTCACGGCGCGTTATCTCGGCTATTCGGTGCATCTCTACGACGGCTCGTGGGACGAATGGGGCGGCCGTATGGACCTGCCGGTCGAAGTGCCGGAAAAAGCCGATTCGACGAAGAAGTAAATGTCATCCTGAGCGCAGCGAAGGATCTCGCCAGTCGATGACCGGTGAGATCCTTCGTCGCTTCGCTCCTCAGGATGACAATCGATTTTCTCTATCCGACGCTCCGCGTGGGAACGCATCCTGGGGCGCTCTGCGCCCCCCTTCCTCTTTGAACTTCCCTTATTTATCTGTAGATTTCCCTCCATGATCGGCCAAACCATCCTGCAGTACAAGGTTCTCGAGAAACTCGGCGAGGGCGGCATGGGAGTCGTCTACAAAGCGGAGGACACCAAGCTCAAACGCATGGTGGCCTTGAAATTCCTTCCCGCTCACGCATCCGCTTCTCAACAGGACAAAGCCCGCTTCGCCCAGGAGGCGCAATCCGCCTCGGCGTTGAACCATCCGAACGTCTGCACGATCCATGACATCCAGGAGTACGAGGGACAAATGTTCATCGTCATGGAGTTCGTGGAAGGAAAGACGCTGCGCGAAGTGAGAGAGACGCTTACATCCAAGCAGGCGATGGATATCGGGATTCAAATCGCCGACGGGCTTGCGGCAGCGCACGAAAAGGGGATCATCCACCGGGACATCAAGCCTGAAAACGTCATGGTGCGCAAGGACGGCATCGTTCAGGTGATGGATTTCGGCCTCGCCAAGCTCAGAGGCAACGTCACGAGATTGACCAAAGAGGGAAGCACTGTCGGGACCGCGGGCTACATGTCGCCCGAACAGATCCAGGGACAGGATGCCGATCATCGATCGGATATCTTCTCCTTCGGGGTGCTTCTCTACGAGCTCTTCACCGGCCTGCTCCCCTTCAGGGGGGTGCACGAGACGGCGCTGATGTATGAGATAGTGAACGTCGACGCCGCGCCGATGTCCACCGTCAAGCCTGAGATCGACGCCGGGCTCGACGCCATCGTGCTCGAATGCCTGGAGAAAGATCCGCGCGACCGCTACCAGTCGATCGCCGAAGCCGGTAAAGATCTTCGAAAGTTCAAGCGGGAATCGAGCCGCTCAAGGGTGAGCCGCGTGACCGCCACCCGCCCGGTCTATCAATCGTCCGGCGCACAGCCCCTCGAACATCCGGAACCCGAGGCACCGTCAAAGCGAACAATTTCGTTGATTCCCTGGATCATCGCGGCGGTATTCGCGGTTGCGCTTGGAGCTCTTTCTTTCATCCATTTTCGCGAGCGCGTTGCGGATTCTCCCGTCTTGAGATCATATATTCATCCGCCGGATAAGGTCACGCTGGAATCTCGATTCGGCGGAAATATCGCTCTTTCTCCCGACGGCCGGACGCTGGCGTTCGTGGGGAAGGACACGGTGGGAAAATCCTTTCTCTTCGTACAATCCCTTCGATCGCTCGTCGCACTCCAGTTGCCTGGAACGGATGGCGCGATCTACCCCTTCTGGTCTCCGGACAACAGGCAGGTTGCCTTCTTCGCTGATGGACGCATGAAGAGAGTCGATGCGACCGGCGGTCCCGTCCTGACAATTTGTGAGGCGCCGAACGGCCGGGGCGGCACGTGGAATTCCGCGGGCGTTATTCTCTTTGCTCCGGACAACACCAGCGGACTCTCACAAGTTGCAGCGGTGGGAGGAGCGCCGGTCGTTATCACCCGCGTCGATTCAAGCCATAAGGAGGATAATCACAGGTGGCCCTTGTTTCTTCCGGACGGCGTCCACTTTCTCTATGCGACCCAGACGATAGGCGCCGGCGGCGCAAGCGAACAGGACAGGATCCTTGCCGGGTCGCTTGCCGACACATCGTTTCGAGTTGAGCTCTTTCATGCCTCGTCCAATATGGCGTTCGTACAGGGACATCTGCTCTACTTCCAGCAGAAAGCCCTCATGGCTCGTCCCTTTGATCCGGAAAAGATTTCTTTCACGGGCGATGCCGTCCCGGTCGCCGAGAACATCCTCTACGGTACACCCAGATCAAAGGCCTCATTTACCGCATCCGGTACCGGGATTCTTCTCTATCAGGGAGGATTCACCGCGCTGAACAGGCTGGTGTTTGTAGACCGATCCGGCCGGGAGGTCCAGTCGCTCGCCGAGGGGGCGTCACTCGCAAACGCAAGACTCTCTCCGGATCAAAAGCAGATCGCCTATGCGCAGGAAGATCCGCAAACGGGCACGGGAGACATTTGGCTCAGTGAGATTGCGCGCGGCGTGCGCACCCGTTTCACGTTCGATCCGGCCACGGAGAACAATCCTGTCTGGTCACCCGACGGCAAGTCGATCGCCTATGGCTGGTCCCGGGGGGCCCGGACGGCTATTTACGTGAAAAGCGCGGTCACATCCGATACCGCGCACCTTCTCTATGCTTCAAGCACCAGCAATGTTGCCACGAGTTGGTCTCCGGACGGAACGTCTCTCGCGTTCTATTCTACGGGCGACGCAAAAACGAAGGTCGATCTCCTGCTGCTCCCGTTAAACGGCAAAAGCGAGCCGATTAATTTTCTAAAAACTCAATTCATTGAAGTGCTCGGAAGGTTTTCCCCGGATCAACGATGGCTTGCATACATGTCCGACGCTTCCGGGCAATTTGAGATCTATATCCGGCCGGTCTCAAATTCCGGGGCGCAATGGCAGGTGTCGAGATCCGGCGGTGTGGTTCCGATCTGGAGAGGCGATGGGAAAGAACTCTATTTCGTTTCTAACAACCGCAAGCTGATCGCCGTCGACATCAAGGCTTCGCCCGCCGGAATTGAGATCGGCGCCGAGCACGAGCTCTTCGACCTGGATGCCCGGGGGCCTGCCGCGGCCAGCGATGTGACGGCCGACGGCACCAGGTTCCTCGTTTCCGTATCTCCGGCCGGCCTGACCCAGCCGATTACGATGGTGGCGAACTGGGATGCGGAGTTGAAGAAGAAATAATTGTCATCCTGAGCACGTTCGCTTCGCTCAGTGTAAACTCCGCGAAGGATGACAGTTTACCGCACCGTAAAGGGGATCGACCCTTCCGTGTGCTCCCACTTGAATCCGATCTGCCCTTCGTTCCCCTTTGAAGTGATCTCGAACGTGAACTTCTCGACAAGTTCATCGTGCGACTTGATCCCGATCGGAACACGCCCCAGATCTTTCGACTGATCGTAGTTTGTCCCCCACTGGCCGTGCTGACTGTTGATGATCAGCGTCCACTGCTTTACGCCCGGGATGGAAAATACGGAATATGTCCCGGGAGGAACGACAACGGAACCGAACCGGAGTTCCTTGTCCGTTATCAGTTGGGTCGCCGCGTTCGCCCCCGTTCGCCAGACGCTGTCCCACGGAACGACATTTCCAAATATGGTCCGGCCCCGGACGGACGGGCGGCCGTAGTCGAGCATCACGTGGGCTCCGTTGATCTCGGCGCGAACGGTATCGCGGGGTGAAAGTACGCCGATCGGCTTTCCGGATTTTTCACGGGCCAGATATTCGTTTGACATCGCCAGGACGTCGAGAGGCGGGACCCGCTCCGCGACAAACTTGTCGGTCGTTCCGGTCAGGTCGAATTTTCTGATCGAAGCTCCTTTCCCCAACTCCACCATGATCGGCGCAAAATCGCGCTCCGGATTCGAAAGCTCCAATCCGCCTGTGGCCGTCTCCTTTATGGTATACCCGATCGTTCGTTTCCCGGCCAGAACGCTGAATTCTTTCTTGCCGCTCCCGAGCGCGCGCTGCAGGGACCACTGCCACCCGGCAAAGATATCGATGGAGAATGGGAAGGGCCGATCCTTGGCGGCAACCGTGTAGCGTTGGGTGTTGGTATCCTGTTTGTTAACCACCTTTACGCTGTCGTTCGTATAGGCGTAATTACGCTCTCCGACGCTGCCGTTCGATCCGGTGGACTTCAGGTGAAAGTTCACAAGATTCCCGGTGGAATCGAATTGCGCCGAGAACTCCCGTACGGTCACACGCGGGGAACGTACGACGCTTATCCCCCTCATGCCGTGAGAATCGATGCTGGAGTTTTCAGCGGCGATCGTATCCTGACCGAGCCTGGTCAGGAAGCTGTTGACCTGCCCTGTTTGCGCCGCTGCAAGTCCGGCGAACAACATGGTCATTGTAGCGCAAAAAAAGATTTGTCGAATCATTTGATGCCCTTTCAGTAGTAAATTAATTAGCTCTTCATCATGCTCTTAACCACGAACCAGACGTTTGCGGGCCGCTCCGCGAGGCGGCGTACGTACCATGGGAACCAGAAGGTTCCGTAACTGATCAACGACCTCACGCGGTAGCCCTCCCGTGCCAGCCGGAGCTGCTCCTCCGTTCGTATGCCGTACAGAAGCTGATACTCGTAGCCGCTTTTTGAGAGACCCTCTTCGGAGGCCTTCTCTGCGGCATACCTGATCAAGGCGGGATCGTGAGTCGCAATTCCCACCAGTCCACCGTTATTCTTTGCGCTCGCGAGAAGCGAGCCGGCCAGCTTTTGATAATTTGCGTCGACGTCCGATTTCTTCGGGTAAGCGGCATCGGCCGGTTCGGCGTACGCGCCCTTCACGAGCCGGATTGCGGGTCGCAGGGGGAGGAGGCCGTCGAGATCCTTCTCCGTGCGGTAGAGGTACGCCTGCAGACACAATCCGACATTTGAAAACCTGGAACGGGCGTGCTTGAATACGGAGATCGTCCGGTCGACGTACTTGCTCTGTTCCATATCGATCCAGACCATATTTCCCAACGCATCTGCACGCTCTATAATAGAGGTGAGGTTCTTCAGGCAGAATTCTTCGCTCAGATCGAGACCGAGCTGGGTTAATTTCACGGAAAGGTAGGCGTCGAGACCCCCCTCTTTGATCCGGGGGAGCGCATCCAGGTAGTGATCTCTTACCTCTTCCGCCTCGGCCGGCTCGGTGATGTTTTCACCCAGCCGGGTCAGGATCGTGTTGATGGAGCTCGACTTCAATTCCCCGGCCGCTCTCAGCGCATCGGCAAGCTCTTCACCCGGCATGAAACGCCTCACGGCCCTTCGCACGAAACCGTAGCGGGGAAGCCTCTGCCTCAACGTCTGGTTATCGGAGACCCAGAGCAATGCCGATCGCGCAAGACCCATCAATCACGCCTGAAAGTAGTTCGGGTTCTAATGTAACGATTTCCGGTTCAGATGTCCAAAAAGAGTTGAAAGATGCTGACCAGGAGCATGTCAGCATGACGAGGTGGAGAGACGTTTCGCTCGCTCCCACGCTCCGCGTGGGAACGCATACCGCGGCGCTCTGCGCCGCATCACGCCGCTACGGGAAGACATTTCACGCGACCTGAAGGTCGCGCCTACCGATGCTTCAGGATTGGTCGTTACCCGACGCCTCGGGTTTGGTAGCCGCAGGCTTTAGCCTGCGGTCTTTCATCCCGGCATGACACGAATCGTCACTTGACTTACGCCCACGATATCCCGATACTAGGCGTGCTTCAAAAACGAATCTAAGGAATCAGAATGAGTTTGACCAACAGAGTTTTCCTCGTGCTGATGTTCCTGGCGCTTGGTCCCGTTCCCACTTTCGGACAGACCCTCGACGTCCAGCCCGGATCGGAACGTTGGTTCGTCAAGACATCCCTTCCCGCCAGCCCGAAGACGAAAACCATCACGATCCGCAAACTCCTGTCACTCGGGTCGCCCATCGGCACGCCCTCGGAGGCCCCCGACAGCGCGCGCATCACCAACCCCGCAAGCCCCGGAGCCGCGAAGGAGGGGACCATCGTCACGACCACCGCGTGGCTGCACCTCGTCGCGCTCGAGCGCGCAAGCGGGACACATCGCGACGGAGATTACCACATTCAATTGAGAAGCGACAGCACCTGGGGCGACTCCTGTTTCATCGTCGAAGTCCCCTACCCCCCGTTCGTGGACGATCCGGCGCTCAAGGATTCGTGTGAAAGGGTGCGGACATTCATCCGCGACCGCCTGCTGGCGGGAAACGAACCGGGAACCCGCGGAAACATCATGCAACACCGCGTCCATGTGAAGATCAAGGGGCAGCTTTTCTTCGACGCCTCGCACCTGCGCAACGACGGCACAATCGATCCCCGCGGAAAGCAGGGACACGGGCCTACTCCGATGCACTCCTACACCGCGTGGGAGCTTCATCCGATCATTTCCATGTCGTTTGCGAAGAATCCCTGAGCGGTCTTGTTCAGCTTTCTCGTTCCCACGCTCTCAGACTGTGTGAAAACCCCTCCGGATGTTCCTCCGTCGAAGGGGCTCCGAGCGTGAGATCATGCGAGAAAAAAATCTATCTGTGCCCCTCGCAAAAGCTCGTTAGTGTATTATATTTGTAG
>DATDFQ010000041.1 GCA_036522515.1 Bacteroidota bacterium | reverse complement strand
TGCTTCTCACGCATAGTAAGTCCCATGGGATCGACCTCTCGGAATGGTTACCAAAAGGTCGAAAATCTCCACTGATTTTGGAATAGAAATATACGTGAGGCAACAACCCCATTTGGAATAGATCTTTAGTGAGTCAAATCGTTTCGTTGACATTAACCCCTTCATTAGCTACCTTCCCCGAGTAGCATCGGCTACTCCCGGGGGGGGATCCACACATCTGTATTCATACCTTTTCGCCGCAAAGCATTCAAAGAGGAGGATTCAAGTGAAGAACGCCCTATTTGCAGTCGCCAGCATCGCCATCTTGTACATCGTCGGAGGAGGAATCGCACTTGCCCAAATCGATTCTATCGAAGTCTCACCCGCCAAGCCGAGGGTAATCGATGCGATCACATTGACTGCGAGCGGTGAATGGCCCACTAGCTACTCGGACGTCAACACCATCGCCAGTGTCTCCAACTTCACGATCAGTCTCGACGTGACCATAACAACCCCTCAAGTATCGCTGCAGATCATTAGTCCTTGGTCTGCGACGGCGTCAATCGGAACGCTCCCGCGGGGAACCTATACCGTTAACGTGAGGCTGTTCAACATGTTCAATGGATCGCTCTCTCAGATGGGTCAGAAGAGTTCCACATTCGAAATCGGAAATGGAAAGCCCAAGAGGTAAGCGCTAACCGGACAACACGTAATTCATCGAACCATTCAATATCACCTTTTCAGGAGGAGCAATCCTGTTTAAAGCACTAAAGGTACTTGTCGTAGTGGGAATGGTGATATGTTTGATAGAAATGTTCGCGGTATTGGTAGATCTGAAACAGCCTTTGCCCCCTGTTGCATCGGGACCGTCCTTGGCTCAAGCGCTGGCATGCCAAGAATATGTTTTGTTGAATACTCAATATATGTTGAGGGAAACATTATGAAATATGTTGTCATCATAATTCTTTCTAGTTGGTCGCTTCTCATCATAGGTGCTGAGGGATGCAAAACGACGACTCCGGAAGAGCCAATGATTCCACCAGTTCGAGTTCTTACTCCTGTCGAAGTTTCCGGATTTGCCTTCGGGTCAATCGAAAATGGATACTGCACGAGTTCATCAGCGATTTATCGAACAACCGATGATGGCAGCAACTGGCGGAAGCTCGCGATTGGTAAGTACGATGGAATCGACATCACCCGAATAGATGCGATGGATTCAAATGGTTATTTTTTTACAATTGCATTTTCGTTCCCCAGCTGTGGCACTGAAGGCTGTTACGGGAGTGAATGGTCGGGAATTCTTCGGTCCGTGGATGAAGGTCTGAATTGGACTCTAGTATCCCCTACCCCAGGTGGTTCTTTTCGATCTTACACTCGATTATGGGTGCATTCTCATAATCTCTATTGTGCGGGTTTGAACGGGATTTTTCGTTCCACGGATGCCGGGAATTCTTGGGTTCGATTGGGGCCAGGGGTCTCTCAGAATATTTTTGGAGTGGATAATAACGAAAGACTCTATGCGGAACGTGGAGACAGCGCGATATCGTCGACGGATTACGGCGTCACATGGACAACTGTCTGGCGATCACAGCCCCTTACCATAACAGGATTCGTTGCAACCGACAATGGAGATATCTTTGTATACACATGTTGTAATCCTTACGTTTGGCGATCCACAAATGGCGGCACTAGCTGGACGAAAGTGCTCTATCTAGATTTTGGCAGTTCTTTTACGGGTTTGCAGCGGAGCGCAAATGGATTCATTTTTGCATCATCTCATATTGGTTTGTTCCGCTCATCAGATGAGGGAGTGAATTGGAGTAAAGCAAATTATGGGTTGACCGATACCAGTCTAAGTGTATTAGCTGTTACCCCTAATGGCCCTATTCTTGTCGCGACTAAAATTGGAGTCTTTCGTTCATCAAATAGCGGCGACGAATGGTTTGAAGCCAATAATGGTTTGACGGATACAACATGGGTGCGACAATAGAATCCGGGGATAGCAGGCATCAGGTTAATCTAACAAGGACCAAATATGTTGCCTATTTCCAGAATTGGAAATAAAGTATTACGTGAAATGTGACTTTCAGATGGCTTCCGGGTAAAGTTCAGGATATTGCGTAAGGGCGCCCAACATGACAATAGGTCGCTTCGCATGAATCAATATCGCTGCTCACCGCCCGGGGGCGTGTCACTTCTCAAGGTTGTGGGTCCTCACCAAACTGTATTCACATGAAATACTCTCTAAAGGAAGCATCGGATGAAAAACCAATGAATTCTAATCACATCCATTTGGCCCGCCGCACTAGTATTCCCAGTTGCAATCTTAATCCTAGAGATGAGGTTAATCCATGATCACCCTGATATGCCCCCCGTATAGACTTGCATCATCTATTCTCAGATTGCTTATCCTCGCTTTCATCCTAAATAAAGGAAGCGAAGAGATGGCGCAACCGTTAGGTTCGGCTACAAATCGGTGACGAAACCTACTGCGTCCGAAGCCGAGTGATTGCAGAAGGTCGGTTACAGAAAATCAAGAGAGGTTTGCAATGAAATATCTTCTTAGCATTCTTCTCTGCTCCTCACTTCTGCTCGAAGGATGCTACTCATCCTTTACGCTGACTGAGCAAGATAGACTTCAAAGCCATCCTAAAGAAGATGAGAACATTCTCGTAACGCTCAAGGATGGCTCTAGGATCGAGTCCGAGGAGTACCATCATATCGAAGTGAAGAAACCCTCCGATTTTATCTATGTAGAAGTGGGAGAACGATTTGACAGAAAGGCCGGTATACGTGAATCATTCAAAGGTTCGATCCAACCGGTCACCATTGATTCGAGCGAAATCGATTCAGTGTCGGCGACTGGATTTGTTTCACAGGAAAAAAGGTATTATTTCAATTTTGGTCTTTCCGATGGTTCAAAGATTCGATGTCTGAAATCAGATTGCTTCACCGTCACATCCGCGCAAGGCGCGGGTCTTTGGTGTGTTGGACGGTTGGAGTCAAATCATGTACCGTCGAGGTTTATTGGGATGATCCCAGTTGAAAGCATCAGGCAAATAGATGTGAGTAGTGTTTCCGGCAACAACACGGTCTTGCTCGTAGTCGGTATCGCGTCAGGCGTGGGTCTTGTTCTCCTCTTCCTGTTTCCACCAAATCTACTCGGCTCCGGGAACTGGCACTTTTAAACTGTCATCACTTGATTCGCTGCACGAAATCCAAATGCGCAACCGCCGCGACCCTCTTGTCGCTCTAGCATCCCGTTCACAGTTCCTCCGCTTTTCGATACTTTCCTTGGCGCTTAGCTTTAAGAGATGCATTCAAGAAGGATTTGAAAATCTAACAAGCGGTAGGAGTGCAATACGTCAGACGGCGGTAAGTCATTCTAAAATTAATTTCTGCATTCACACGGGCTCGGCAATCTGGGTGGAATGTTGGGAGGGAATAACTAAGAATACCATGAAACGATCATCCCGGTATATTGTATTTGTAATCCTAGCTTCGTCACCCCTATATGATATCTCTGGATCGCAGCCCCAGGGAATTAAATACTCTAACGCGTGGAATGATTCACTGCAAAAACGCGCGCCTTCGAAAGAAAAAGGGACACGAGATTTAGAGCGAAGGCGAGATTCAATCTACCATGCACGCAGTTTGCTACCTCTGTATCTGCAGAAAATCGATGACGGACAGCTAAGAAAGATCAAGGAATTGGAGAATGCAAATATTCCGGCTACCGACTCAACAAGGCGTTTGATTCACGTTCAAATATGGCTCAGGGGACTAGATAAACCAGCTTTGGATTCAATCCTAGCGGCGAAGGCGAAAATCGGACTCTATATCTGTGATACAAGAAAAGGGTGCGATGAAGCAGTTCTAAAATTCTTCAAGACGTTGGGAGTGAAGGTCGATCAATACCCGGGTGTAGGAGAATTATACGCCCAGGTTCCATTCGATTCGGTCGCAAGCGTTGCGAAGGTCTCCAAAGTATTTCAAATTACTGGAATGCCGCATATGAGGACCGTCGAGGGGCGGTAAAAATCCTAGGTAAAACGATAAGAGTTGGAAGACAAATCCAATTCCCGCAACGAGATAATCATATCCGACTTCAATATCCGAGATCGCGGATCCGATCGATTGCTTTTTTCCCATTTAAAGCTTTACTTTCCATTAATGCGCGTTCAATGGAGGTATGCGCTATGGCCTACGTAAAACTGCTCGCATCCTTAAGAACGTCCTCTTCGCCGTAATCTGTCACTTAAGTGCGTCGTCGCAGAGACCACGAAGGATTGAGACGACGACATCGTACGTGATCGGATAAAAGCCTTCCCGGGAAAACGATTAATGAAATCTTCCTACCTTTTCATATTGCTCTTCGGTATAACATTTGTTTCCTTGCCTGCTCAAAACACCTTCAAAAGGGCATACGGCGGTACCGGTGATGATATCGGTTTCTCTGTCCAGCAGACCTCAGATAAGGGATATATCATCGTAGGAGCTACCCAATCATACGGTGCTGGCGAGTGGGATGTTTACCTAATAAAAACAAAAACGAATGGTGATACTCTCTGGACAAGAACCTATGGCGGCGTAAGCAACGATCAAGGTTATTCTGTTCGCCAGACATCCGATGGTGGATATATCATAGCAGGGACTTCTGAAGTTGGTTCAAAGGGGGCGTATCTCCTCAAGACAGATTCAATCGGTGACACAATTTGGACAAGATCGTTTGGTGACATTGGTGCGCAGCAAGGTTATTGTGTTCGACAAACTTCCGACGGAGGATTCATTCTTGCAGGAATCTCTTGGTCAGCAGTCACGTCGTACGATGCCTACCTTATCAAGACAAGTGCGTCAGGGGATACTCTCTGGACAAAAACATATGGCGGCACTAGCTATGACGTAGCGTATTCTGTCTTGCAAACCAGGGATGGTGGTTACGTTTTCACGGGAGGTAGCTGGTCATTTGGTGACAGCGCTTATACTGTGTATCTCATCAAAACAGACGCTGTGGGAAAGCAGCTATGGTTGAAAACTTGCGGTGGAATCCGATTCACGGTTGGAAACTCAATTGAATCAACTTCGGATGGCGGGTTTATTATCGCAGGAATGATTGATTCACTCGGTACCGCCCAGAGCCATCAGCATTCATACGTCATCAAGACTGACTCATCGGGCGATGTACTCTGGACAAGAATTTATACCGCAAGCAGCGCTGATAGGAGCCTTGATATTGAGCAGACAACAGATAACGGGTTCATTTTCATCACGTGGAGCATTGGTTCAAGCGGAAACAGTTCGCTGATCAAGATAAACACCCTGGGCGATGTAGTTTGGACGAGAATGTACACCGATATTACCGCGAGAAGCGTTTTGCAAACGTCAGATGGCGGATACGCCATCGGTGGATATACTTTTCCTTTCGGATTTGGAAACGCCGAAGTTTATCTCGTTAAGACGGACGGAAACGGAATTGTATCATCGGTAAAGGACGATGGTAATAATTCAATACCGGCTGAGTATGCTCTTCATCAAAATTATCCCAACCCTTTTAATCCCTCAACCTCAATTTCCTACAGCATCCCAAAGCAAGCCCACGTGCGATTGCAAATCTTCAACCCTCTCGGACAACTAATCGCTACGCTCGTGGATCAGGACAAACCGCCTGGCACATACACCGTTATATGGGACGCCGGCACCAGATCAAGCGGATTGTACTTTTATCGGATTGCGGCTGGAGAGTTTGTGCAGACGAGGAAGGCGCTCTTTTTGAAATGATAAATTATCCACCATCATTGGTAATGTTTGCGGCCACGATATATTTCAGCCGCTTCAAGAACAGAAGGAGTTACTTATGTCGATAAGAATAGTATTTCTAAGTATCGCACTCTTCTTATTTTTTACGGCAAAGCAATATTCCTTCACAGACGAACAGGCGGTTAGTCATTATAAGAAGGGGATTGAACTTCTAAACCAGAGTGATTGGAATAATGCCGGACAGGAATTTAAGAAAGCCATAAGCATCGATCCGCTGTTCTTGGACGCTCACGAAAAGTATCAAGACGTGGAATATTTTTATTTCGAACATAAGGAAGCTGTTCTAGGAGAATATCATAAGTTAGTCGAAACCCATCCCCAAGCTTCGCTCTATCATTATCTATTATCATTGATTATCGAGGCCAAAGAGAAACGACAAGAAGAGCTAGAAAAAGCTATTTCGATTGACCCCACCTTTGTCCGGGCCTATAACAGCCTAATCGGGCTCTTCATGTATAACAAAGAATATGCCGATGCGGAGAGTCTCCTAACTATCGGATTACAACATCTCCCAAATTCCATTGACCTCTTATTGGAAAAGCAGGGGCTTCTGGAGGCGATAGGCAAAACCGACCAACGGAACGAGCTTCTGCATTATCTCGTCGAACACTATCCTGATTCGGTCCATGTGTCAGTAGCGTATTATAACCTGGCGCTGCTCACGGCGGACGAGGGTGAGAAAATAAAGCTGTTCGAAGATGCTTATCGAATGAATGATCCAAGCTATGTACCTCAGTTTGCAATCACAACCCAATTGTTCTCTCTTTACGCTCGACGCGATTCAGCGAGAGCAGTTAATTTCGCCAGAAACGCAATTCGCTCTTCAGCTCCGATAGACGATCGAAGAGCTCCAAGTCAAGCATGGCAGGATCTGTATCGATTTTATATTTCACGAAAAGATACGGTTGAAGCGATCAAAGTGGCACGGGAAGTGGGAAAGTCGAACAGTCCCGACCCAGACCTTTTTGATTATTTTGCGAAGCGTCTGATTTCTATGGACAAGGAAACACCCCTCGCCTTTGAATACTTTAAAAAGGCGATCTCATTGAACACCCCGCAGAACATGTTCGGCTATCACGCCTTCGGTAAAACCTCGGAGACTACGCTCAACGGGCTGTCAAAATCCATGGCCGCCAAATATCGAGGTGATTGTGGCAAGGCGCACTTCAAACTTGGGAATTATAAGAAGGCAATTGAAGAGTTTCAAGCTGCCATGGGAAAAGCAGAATGGGCTGAGGCGGATATTCGCTTTCAATTGGGGAAGACATACGAAAGGTTGGGGAAACCCAAAGATGCGATCTCAGCTTACACCTCGAGCCTTTCAATTAAGGAGGATCCTGAAGTGCGATCGGCTGTGGAAAGCTTGGCGGGACGAGAATCAAACCTTAGAGTGGCAATACCGGAAAAAAGAATCGTAAATATCGATTCCGCGATTTCGGCTGCCCAGTTAAGAACCGCAAAAGAGGCAAATAACTTTACCTTGCCAGACCTGAAAGGAATAAATCATTCTCTCAAAGATTATAGGGGAAAGATGGTCGTTCTGGACTTTTGGGCTACATGGTGTGGTCCGTGCGTTGCGGAACTACCACATCTTCAAAAGCTCGCTGATTCTCTTAAGAACGATCCAGACATTGTGTTCCTCGCTGTAAGTACAGACTTGGACTCATCAGTAGTGAGAGAATTTCTTGATAAGAATAAATATACATTGACTGTTCTTTGCAACATCATCGATATCTCAACCATGTACAACGTGGAAGGAATACCAACGTTATTTATCATCGACCAGAATGGAAAGATCCGATACAAACACGTAGGCTTCGATCCAAACGTAAATTTTGAAGGCATGATATCGAAAGAAATTGGCTTGGTCCTCCGATCACAATAGGACACATCACCGCCAGCCACTTCGAGCAATGGTGAATGATTTTGCTTTTGCAAAGCGTATCGATACCTTGCACTAGAACACGATTGCGATGACGGTAATTATCGAATTCATCTTTGGGATCTTTTGCTGGATTGTCTTATTACCCATCTTTGCATTGATAGCGACGCCATACATATTAATCTCGTCGTTGCTGTCTGATGGTCCTTTTAAGGACGCTGCCGCAAGGAAATATGATCGCGTACGAGACTCTTGGAAAAAATGGGGCATCACTCTTACCCCGCTTTGACATTCCCCGCGCTTATTTCTACCTTCCCTTACACTTAACTGGGGAGCCCGCACATGGGAGCTGTGCAAACAATAGACCCGTCATGGATGCGTCTATGGACTCTTTTTTTCATCTCCCTCCTGGACGCTAGAGAAATCCTCGTTTAGTCTACGCCAGGCATCAACATCCTAATTTCGGAAACAATATGGCCCAGCAAATACCGCACTTGAAGTTTCGCAAGAATGTCGACATCGGAAGTATTGCGGCGGAAAATGATCGCTTTTTGAAAACTTGCTTCCTCGACACTGGTCAGATTGAGAACCTGGAAGACATGGAGGATCCAAAGCGGATCATTCTCGGCAGAACCGGAACGGGAAAAACCGCAATCATTAATGAGTTGAAGAAAAAAGATTGGAATATTGTCAGTATCGATCCGGAGGCTCTTTCTCTGCAATATCTGAGTAACTCGACTATACTGCAGTATCTCAATCAATTGGGAGTCCATCTCGACTTGTTTTACAAGCTTCTATGGAAACATATCTTCACGGTAGAGCTTCTGAAGAGTCGTTATCAACTCGAAGACGAAGAAAGCCAAAACAAATTTCTCTCCAGCATTTTCTCATATTTCGGCAAGAATAAGAAAAAACGCAAAGCGATCGAGTATCTTGTGGAATGGACGGGCTCATTTTTCGAAACCACAGAATACAGAGTGAAAGAGATCACCCAGAAGCTCGAAGATAAAATATCTGCCGAGATGGGCTGCGACATCAAGGCTATCACGGCAAATGCCGAGAGTACAAGCAGCTCGAGCATCGAACAAAAGGCGGAGATTCTCAAGAAGGCCCAATCCGCAGTGAATTCAATTCAGATTGTGGAACTGAATGATCTTTTGAATTTGATGCAAACTGATATTTTCACCGACGTACAAAAGAAGTATTTTCTCTTGATCGATGATCTGGATAAGGATTGGGTAGACCAGTCAGTCGTGTACGACCTGATAAAGGCTTTGCTGGACACTGTTACCGACTTCAGTCACAGAATCAAAAACGTGAAAGTAGTCATTGCGCTTCGTGAGAACATTCTCGAAAAGATTCTGCGCAGTCAGGGAAAGCGCGGCCCTCAAAGGGAAAAATATGATCCGTTATATCTTCAACTATTTTGGACACCTGAAGAGTTAACAGAGCTAATAGATCTTCGCGTTGACCAGCTCCTGACTGGGCAATATACATCATCCGAAAAGGTCTCTCACCAGGACATCCTTCCGCATAAATCAAAGTATCGTGAAGATGGAATGACTTATATTTTGGACAGAACGTTCCTCCGACCGAGGGATCTAATTCACTTCTTGAACATTTGCTTTAAGAGCTCTGTCGGAAAAACGGCATTCGGATGGGACACAATTAAATCAGCAGAGCTGGAGTATTCCAAATCCAGATTGGATTCAGTGTTTGATGAATGGAGGGAGAATTATCCATCCTTAGACAAGGTCTTCGGTTTGTTTTCAAATTTTGAATCTCCATTTTCGACGAGCGACATTTCTAACGAGGCTCTTGGGAAGTTCATCGAAGAGATTTTCGATGTCGTGAAGAATCAGGCGCAAACTGTTAACTGGCTCGATCAGATGGTGCAAATCTTCCTTGACTCTGGTGACAGCGCGTTTCCCGAAATAAAACTAAGAATGATTAATGTGTTGTATGTAGTTGGGTTCCTTGGTGTTAAAGAGCGTGGCAAGAACAGCATTAAGTATTCATTTCTACCAGAGGGCAATCTAGTGCCCGAAGATCTGCACTCAGGCATGAAGTTGTTTATTCATCCTGCATTCCATCGCGCCCTTAATGTTCGCCCAACATACTGAGCTATTTGGACTGTCCGATAATTGAGGGAAAGACTATATGTGCTCTGCTCCTTAGCCGGAAAATAACGGCGTGGTTTGCGCATACATTCTTCACATTGTTTCTCACAATGTAGAATCATTCATACGGAGTAATTATCATTGGGCAGAGAGAAGCTGAAACTTCATACCACCGAACCATCCAACCTGATAGGCAGTCTTAGGGGGGAGGTTGGCGAAATAATAACCGCTTGGATATTTCTGAGGAATTTTGAAATCCAAGCTCAAGAACTTCGGACTGATATTCCTGAAAACGACATCCAGAATCCTGAGTTGCAAAGATTGAATTTCTTGTGCAAGAAATTTGCCGATGAAATTACCTCGCGCCTATCAGAATTGGGTGAACGCAAGGTCGGACAAATCAACTTCTATTTTGTTAGCATTAAGCTCAAGAATCTTTCCACTGAGGTCTCCGACTTCGAGTCCTTCGTCGTTGATCAAAGGTTTCGAGAGAAAAGAAACAATTATATAAGCCACAAAACTCTTCCTCCAATTTGGGAAGATCATCGTCTTGCACCTTACATCCCATATAGAAGTCTAGTAAAAGGCATTGCTCACGCTGTGAAGCTAATGAAGCAGATTGACACTTTATACCTTGGTCCAAAGGCCAAGTACCTCTGGCATGAAGTGCGGAAACGACGTTATACAGTTTTTCGTTCTCCTAACGTTGTATACACGTTAATGCCATACCTTCATCTCGCGGAACATGTTCGTCTGCGGGTACTTGCCGAAGAAACAGCAATGGGGAAGGAGCATTGGGTCGACATGCCTACGAAGTATAGGGGAAGGGATATAACCGTTCGTGCATGCAAAGAATGGGGAGTAATTCAACTCGGTAGCCAGATCATTGTATTGAAACAGTATCCCTTGATCGAATTAAACGAGATCGATACTAGCTAGGAAAGGTTTCACTCGGAGTCCCGCCCGCAACAGCGACGCTGGTCTAGCAAATAAAAATCGCTTGTTCAACACCCTCGCTTCGCATGAATCAATATCGCACCAAAACCCAAGGTGCGAGTAGCAGTTGGAGTTGATCTGCATATTTTGCAACAAGGTCGAAGAACGACATGATACCTAAAGTTTTTCTGTTGGCGATTATCTTATTTTCCATCAAAGCCCCTGGCCATCCTCAGGATCTTTCGGATGCTCTCAAGCGTCATGACCTGGGTACAGCCAAAACCCTGATCGCGTCCGGAGCCAATGTCGATCAAAAAGGGAAGGATGGTATTCCACCACTTGTCTGGGCTACAGCTTGGGGAGATTCGACAATTGTCGAGTTGCTCATTCAAAAGAGAGCGAAGGTCAATGTGAACGGAGATTCAATGATGTCTCCGCTCATGGAAGCGACGGCTCGTGGTTATACGGGCCTTGTCGATATGCTTCTAAGTGCTGGGGCTGACCCCAATTACTCTGTGAAAGTGAGAACGTCAAGCACCGAAGTGCGAGATAGAACCGCGTTGTTATTAGCCGCAGTAATGGGATACGGTGGGATTGTTTCAACACTGCTGGACCATGACGCAGATGTCAATTTCCAGGCAGACATCCACATTGATGCAGCCTCGACGGAATACAGCTTGAAAGGCGAAACTGCTTTGATGTTGGCAATATTGAAGAAGCACTGCGAGATCGTACAGATTCTGCTTGCAAGAAAAGCGGATCCAGATCGCCAAGCTGAACAAATGCAAAATCGTTACCTCACTTACATGAAAGACGAAACCGCTCTTATGGTTGCAGCTCGGATACGTGATACCTGTTGTGTTAGAGCTTTGCTTGAGGCACGCGCGAACATAAATGTAGAGAATTACAATGGCGTCACAGTACTGTCTACGGCATGCAATGGTGGGGATTCGACGATAGTCAATCTCCTGCTCAACCATGGTGCCGATGCCAACTTCAAAGCATCTACCACTTACAACATTGGAATTATGGGTGAACTGGTTCGTACGATTCATCTCCCGTATGACATGTCTATCCCAATTCTAATTCTCGGTGTCGTGAGCAAAAATAGTGATGTCGTGAAAGCACTTCTGGATCATGGAGCAAATCCCGATGCTGTCGCACCAGGCAACATTTCACCTCTTTTACGGGCAGTTCTCGATACCAATATTGAGACTATTAAGTTGCTCCTTGCTAGAAAGGCCGATCCGAATATAGCTGATAAACTAGGGATGAACCCACTCATACTCGCTTCAAGGAAAGGCTGCACCGAATGTACGAAAGTCTTACTGGAAGCGGGCGCCAGAACGGATGCTGAAGATAGCAATTCTGGAACCGCGTTGAGCTACGCGAAAAACTCTGGCAGTCAGCAAATAATCAATCTTCTCATCAAAGCAGGAGCAAAAAGGTAAATCGTAATGGGCGCTTCCTCTATCACGGTAAACTTGGATGCTTTCGTTATAGAAATCACCCCACCCTTTCTAAAATGAGCCTCAACACGGTGGCGATAACCGATACATATACACGGCGACGAGTACTATCGTAGTATGAGAATCCAAAATGCGACCATGCTGTTCCTTCTGATGCTCATGGCGATATCTTGTACGGAGATCAATTTCCCCTCCAATCCAGATATAGTGGGCGACGACCGGAGCATAACGGCAGATCGTGACGAGAATTGGTTGTCCTACCTGAAACGAATCTTCCCACACGAAGTCGGAACCAGTTGGACATATGTTGCAACCGATAGTGGAACAGCTTATCGTGACACCGCAGAGCTTGCGGTAACGGGTGTATATCTGGCTAACGGTTCTTCGATCGTGTATGTCCTTAACTACGTGGGAGACAGTTATCCTATCTATGATCAATTCGGTTCAGATGGTTCAATGTTTTGGGGAGGGATCTTCACGCATCCAACGCTGCATTTCCCTCTGTATGTTGGGAAAGGATGGGGATTTGACGATCGCGGCGTTCCTGAATCTGCTGACACTTCAACTGTGGTTGATAACTCCCCAATACGGGTGCCAGCAGGATATTATTCGGAAGTTTACCATGTGGTGAGAATCCGCCGCTTCAACAGACTCTACTTCCAAGAGGATACTTGGTTTGTGCCGCATGTAGGAGTTGTGAAAGACATTCTAAATACATACTCGAATCCAGATGTCGGAGTGTTAACCCTGGAATTGCTCAGCTACTCCAAACCTTTCGTGCGGGCGCACTAGAATCGCTTCAAGGAAAGTAAACAGACAGATTTGGTAATCTCGGTAACAATTCGGCAACAAGACTTTCTGACGCTGAAAAATGTGCCCATAACAAATCAATTTAACCGCATTTGCAAGAAGGGGAAAATCTTTGTAAGATAGGGCTGATTTCGTAGGTATTGCTGCCTCGCGGCCCCCTCTCACGACAAAAAAGTAAACGTACGCACAACTCGATTGCAGTTTTGAAGGGTAAACAACTCGGCATTTGGGTTGCGTTGCTGGCGGAAGTCCTCATCCTGACAGTTCTCACCTCCTCGTTCGGCGGTCCCCATTTTTTTGATTCAACCTTTCTGAGCTGGTCCAACCTTTCCCAGGTGTTCAAGGCAGTCTCCTTTATCGCCATCATGGCGGTGGGACAGTCTGTCGTCATCATCTCCGGCGGGATCGATCTTTCAGTCGGTTCGGTTTTGGGCCTATCGGGCGTCGTCACGGCCGTCCTGTTGAACGGAGTCCTTGGAGTGGAGTCGGCTGCGATTGCCGGCATAGCAGTGGGGCTCGTGTGCGGGATAGCAACCGGTTTACTGATTACGAAAGCGAACCTGCCCCCGTTCATCGCGACTCTTGGAATGATGAGTGTTGCCCGGGGTTTTGCCTTCGCGTTGACCGGTGGAGAGACAATCCGCAATCTTCCGGAAACGTTTCTCATGATGGGGCAGGGTTCAATTATGAGCATCCCCATCCCGATTCTTACCATGGTGGTGTTCGCGCTGGTGATTGGTTTTCTCCTCAAGAAAACCAGACTCGGGCGGTATACATACGCCATCGGCGGGAATGAGGAAGCGGCAGTTTATAGCGGTGTCGATGTCCAGAAGGCGAAAATACTGATCTATGGGCTGTGCGGTCTGGCGGCAGGCATCGCCGGCGTTCTGTTCGCCGCCAGGTTCGGCGTGGGCCAGTCAACTTCCGGCCTGGGGTATGAGCTGGATGTGATCGCGGCGGCGGTGATCGGAGGTATCAGCTTGTCAGGGGGACGGGGAACAATCCTCGGGGCGATGGTCGGGTCCTTATTGATGGGGATTCTGCATAACGGCCTGGTGCTGCTCGATGTCTCGGCGTACTGGCAGCAGGTGGCCATAGGAGTGGTTATATTGCTCGCGGTGGTAATGGATAGGAAGACGAAGAGATAAGGGGCAGAGATCCTTCGCTGCGCTCAGGATGACAAGTGGCGAGCTCAGGATGACAATTTCAATTGGGAATAACACTCAGAGGATGATCAACATGAAAATCATGTACTTTTTTTTGATCGCAGCAGTTCTGCTATCGGCGGGATGCACCAAGCGGGCGGAGAGCCCGACAACGAAGACAATCGGGGTCTCCCTACTGACACGCCAGCATGTCTTCTATAAAGATCTGGAGGAAGGGCTGCGAATTGCAGCGGCCAAAGAGGGTTATCAGCTCGTTATCACGTCGGGCGATTTCGACCTTGGGAAGCAGAGCGCTCAGATCGAAGACTTCCTGACGCAGAAAGTTGATGCGATCATCGTCTGTCCCGTCGACTCCCGGGGAATCGGGCCGGCAATCAAGAGAGCGAACGATGCAAAGATTCCCGTGTTCACGGCGGATATCGCGGCGCAGGAGGGGGAGACTGTCTGCCATGTCGCCTCGGACAATGTCGCCGGAGGGCGTCTGGCCGGTGAATACCTTGCAAAGATCCTGGACGGAAAAGGAAATGTCGCGATCATCGGCCAGCCGACAATCACGTCCGTTCTCGACAGGGTCCAGGGGTTCAAGGACGCGATCGCGAAATTCCCTGACATGAAGGTCGTCGCAGACGTGAACGGCGAGGGCGTGCGGGATAAGGCGATGCAAGCCACCTCCGACATCCTCCAGGCTCACCCCGACCTGAAAGGTATCTTCGGCATCAACGATGATTCAGCGTTAGGCGCTCTGGATGCCGTGCAACAGTATGACCGCAAGAATGTGAATATCGTCGGATACGACGCAACTCCTCCCGCGGCGGATGCAATCACGAAAGGCACAGCCCTGAAAGCCGATGTCGTCCAGTATCCGAAAAAGATCGGTGAGACCACGATCGAAAAAATCAAAG
Source organism: Bacteroidota bacterium (assembly GCA_036522515.1). Classification (NCBI taxonomy): domain Bacteria; kingdom Pseudomonadati; phylum Bacteroidota; species Bacteroidota bacterium. Next base: position 122,927 of record DATDFQ010000041.1, on the reverse strand, counting down.
AATACTTTTCCGGCGCCTCATTGCCGAAAGTAGTGCCGGTGGAAGTCGGTATCGTGGATAAGGACGCTTTGCTAAAGACCCCCGCGCGCTGACAATGGCTTCCCTCCTACAGATGAAGGATATCCGAAAGGAGTATCCCGGGGTAGTGGCTCTTTCGGGTGTCCACCTCGATCTGGCTGCAGGGGAGGTACACTGTCTCGTGGGGGAGAACGGCGCGGGTAAATCCACACTCATGAAGGTTCTTTCTGGCGCCGTAAGAAAAGATTCCGGAACAATCCTGATCGACGGGAATCCGGTGGAGATACACTCTCCCGCCGACTCGCAGAGACACGGGATCGGGATGATCTATCAGGACTTCAAACTCGTTCCCGAACTCACGGTTGCGGAGAACATTCTCCTCGGCGGCGAACCGGTGAGGAGCCCGTTCGGGAGAGGGGGGAAGGCGGTAGCAGGCGGGGGAAACACGTTTTCGTTTATTGATTTTAAGAAGATGCATGAAATCGCCGGGGCCGTACTGGAGCAACTCGGCGAAGAGATTCCGACAACGGCGCTCATCAGCTCATTGAGCGTGGCGCAGCGGCAGATGGTAGAAATTGCGAAGGCGATTTCGAGAAAAGTCCGGATTCTTGCCATGGATGAGCCCTCCGCTCCCCTCACCGATAAGGAACTAAAAAACCTATTCGCCGTGATCGGCAGGCTGAAGGCGGACGGGGTCGGGATCATTTATATCTCCCACCGTCTCGAGGAGATTTTTGAGATCGGAGACCGCCTCACTGTCCTTCGGGACGGAGAGTTCATTCACACGTGCGCTGTTAAGGAAGCCGACAGGAGGAGCCTCGTCCGCTGGATGGTCGGGCGGGAGCTGGAGCAGGAATATCCGAAGATCGAGTTCAAGCGAGGCCCGGAGCTACTCCGCGTGGAACATCTTGACGGGGGGATTCTTCAAGATATCAACCTCACGGTTTACCGTGGGGAAGTGCTCGGGCTTTCGGGATTGGTGGGGGCCGGGCGGACGGAGCTCGCGCGGGTGCTCTTCGGTGCTGATAAACGGAGCAAAGGGAGTATCGTTCTGGAAGGAAAAGAGATCGATCCAAAGTCTCCCAGGGAGGCGATCGATCTGGGGATAGGCCTCCTGACCGAGGACCGAAACAAGTATGGCCTCATCATGAAGATGAGCGTCCGGGAGAATATTTCGCTTTCGAATCTTCGGGAGTTGCTCACCGGCCCCTTTATCGACGGGAAAAAGGAGGCGGCTGTCGCCCGGCAGTATTCCGATCAGCTGCAGATCAAAACGCCGACCATCGAACAGGAAGTCGAAAACCTGAGCGGGGGAAACAGGCAAAAGGTGGTGCTCGCCCGATGGCTCTACACGAAGAGCAAGTTGCTGATCTTTGATGAACCCACCTCGGGCATCGATGTGGGTGTGAAGTATGAGATCTACAATCTCATCAACCGACTCGTGGAGCAGGGTATCGGCGTCATCGTTATTTCCTCGGACCTGCCCGAGATTCTCGGGATTTCCGACAGGATCGCCGTCATGTGCGAGGGGAGACTTGCCGGAATCCTTTCCCGCGCCGAAGCGACACAGGAAAAAGTCATGACGCTCGCGACCGGGCAGGGCCATGAGGTAGCGAATGCCGGATGAAGTGAGGGCCGGTACCCCCGGAAGGCTCTTTGCGAAGATTACGGGCGAGTTCGGGATCGGCATAGCCCTCCTGGCGGAGATACTCCTTTTTTCGCAGCTCTCGCCCTATTTCTTCACTGCCGACAACATCCTGAATGTTTCCCTCCAGACGTCGATCACGGCGATCATCGCAGTAGGAATGACGTTCGTGATTCTGACCGCGGGAATCGACCTCTCGGTCGGGGCGCTTGTGGCGTTCAGCGGCGTGGTCGCCACAAGCGTGTTGAAATCTCCGCTCCCGCCCGCCCTGGCCTTTTCTGCGGCGATAGTATGCGGGCTCCTGGCGGGCGTGCTCTCGGGTTCCATTGCCGGAGTCTTCATCACGAGGTTCAGGATTACGCCCTTCATCGTCACGCTTGCGCTCATGACGATCGTGCGGGGGGCCGCTTTCATGTACACCGACGGGAGGCCCATCTGGGGATTGCCGGAAGAGTTCGGCTTCCTGGGCAGCAAGAGGATCCTTAATGTCCCGGTCCCGTCACTCGTCATGATCGGCGTCTACGTCGCCGCTTATCTCACCCTCCATAAGACAAGATTCGGCAGGTATGTGTACGCCGTGGGCGGAAATCCCGAGGCGGCGAGACTCTCCGGCATCAACACGAGCCGCGTGATCATGACCGTCTATATCATATGCGGATTTCTTGCCGCACTGAGCGGCATCCTTCTCGCATCGCGCATGAATTCCGGCCAACCGAACGCGGGGCTGATGTACGAGCTCGACGTGATTGCCGCGGTTGTGGTGGGCGGGACGAGTTTATTCGGGGGGAGGGGGTCGATCGCAGGCACCTTCATCGGGGCGATGCTGATCGGAGTCCTCCGGAACGGATTGAACCTCCTCAATGTCGGATCGTATGTTCAGATGGTCGTCCTCGGGGCCGTGATTCTGATGGCGGTCCTGTTCGATCAACTGAGGAAGCAGATCAGTGCGTGATTCCAGTATTTGATTTCAGCCATATAAAGGTGATTCCATCATGAAGATATCAACCGTGGTGCTGCTCGCGCTTTTTTTTGTGCGGCCCGCGCAATCGGACGCTCAGCAGCAGCCTTTCATTTTTAAACTGTACGGCGGCCTCTTCTTTCCGTCGAACGATCAGTTTCACGATTTGTATAAGTCAAATTCCGAAGCTATCTGGGGCGCCGGAGTCTCGATCCCCCTGGGCGGATTCGTATTTCTTGACGGAGACCTCGGGATCTTCCGCGCGTCTGTGACGCTCGATCCGCAAATCGACAGCTCCGCGTCATTCGAGGAAAATATCATTCATGTCGGGCTTCTGCATAAACAGCAGGTCGGAAGGCTGCTGTTTATCCGCGCCTCGGCGGGAGTGAACTTCGCGACGATCAAGCAAAAGTATGAAAGTCCGCGTTCGGGGGGGCAGGAGGTCGAGGCCGACAAGAAACTCGGTTATTTTGCCGGGATCGGGGCCGAGCAAATCATGGAGAGCGGCGAGGCCTCGCTTTATGCCGATTTGATTTACGACTACCGCCGCTCTCACCGGAACGAGCTGGCGGGCGATTTTGGCGGCCTCCGGCTGGTCATCGGTCTTCACATCTTCCTGTTCTGAGTCGTCCACTGCTCCTCCCATGAGACCGAGTGGCCAAGAACGCCGTCAAGGATAAGACCGCGGCACAGGAGGCGCCGCTCCAGCGCCCCGGTGTGCTGTCTCTCCCCCTGAGCGTCAGCATCGCAGCGGCGGTTATCGTTCTCCTTCATGTCGTCGCTGCCCTCACACCCTCCGCCTCCAATTGGGGCTTTCATCTCCTTGGTTTTTACCCGCTCTGGGCGATGGCGACTGCGGTCGCGGGGATGTTCCTCTTTCTGGTTCCTTCGGTCCAGGAGTCGGCGCTTCGCATCCTGCAGGGACTACCTGTCCGCCTGCTCCGTCCGGGGAAGCTCGTTCCGAAGGGACTGATACTCGCGGGCTTCGCCGCGCTCTGCTGGTTCGGGAGGGAGAGAGCTTTCCTGCTTGGCGACGGATATCTCATCACGGGCACCATGGGCCACATCAGGGGGCCGGATGACATCGCGCGGCTCTTTAAGAATGAACCGTTCGCGGGATACCTCGACTGGAATGTGTTCCAGCTCCTGAGCTCCTGGAATGTCAGCCAGAGCAACGTGATTGCCGTGCAGCTCATCAGCATCGCCTACGGCCTGGGGAGTGTTTGTGCGATCTTCTGGCTGGCAAAAAAGCTTTTTAAAGACGGGGTGGACGCGCTCCTCTTCGGGGGGTTCATTCTCGCCGCAGCGGGGACCCAACTCTTTTTCGGATATGTCGAGAATTACGCTCCCCTTTACTTTGCCCTGCTCCTGTTTGCCGCTTCGGCGGTCTCGTACCTCCGCGGGGGAGCACCGCTCCTCATCCCCTCGATCGTCTACGGGGCGATGTTCGTGGTCCATTTCGGCATGATCTGTCTCCTGCCGGGAATGGTGTTCCTCTGGTACCAGAGCTGGCGCAAGGGTAAGATCCTTTCAGTGCCGATCTCGATTGTGGCGATGGCAGCGACGGCAGGGGTGCTCTTATGGTTGTGCGGTTATACTATTCCATCCTTCTTCGATGTGTTCCTTCACAGCGAAGGACATATTCTTCCGATCGCGACACTCACGAACAACTGGCAGGCCTACACTCTCTTCTCGCCCAGCCATGCGATCGACCTTGCAAACCTGCACCTCCTCCTCTCACCGTTTGCAGCGGTTTTGTTGGCCGGTTTCATCGTCACCCGATGGAAGAGGATGCTTTCAAGAGAGGAGGTATGGGTTTTTCTCTCCGTTCTCATGCTGTGCGGCCTGTTCTTCACGTTCGTGGTGAACTCAGACCTCGGCGTCAGCCGGGACTGGGACCTGCTGGCGACATTCAACCTCGGCGCCGTTCTCGTGGCGGGCTATGCATGGACATCGTTCGTTGAACAGCGGAATCTGAGACAGCGCCTCATGGTTCCCATGATCGCAATATCGATGATCCATACCGCGGCATGGATCGGAATCAATTCAAGCGAGAGCCGGTCCATCGAACGGTTCGGTCTCCTCCAGGACCAACGGTTCTGGGGCAAAAGCGCGGTCGCAGACGCCTGCGATGTGATGGCGGGGTACTACCGCGACCGGAAAGACAACGAACATGCGCGGGATTGGTTGGAGCGCTATTTGCGGGTTGACTCCACGAACGGCAGAATCTGGGCCGCAGCCGCACAGATCTACGCCAGGCTCGGGGACCGGCAAAACCAGGGACGCTGCTATGAAAAGGCGGTTGCATACGGCACAAAAATCATGGCAGTCTACATGGATCTCGGCATCATGTATGCGAATCAGAAAAGATACGACGAGGCCATCGAAACCATGAAGAAAGCGATCGCGATCGATTCCGCTTCAGTGTTTGCGAATGAATATATGGGTGAGTACTATGTTGAGGGCAAGAAGTCGTACCGCGACGCGCTGCCCGCATTTTTGCATGCGATCGCACTCGACCCCACGTTCGCAAGAGGGTACTTTATGGCGGGAGAGTGTTACCGCAACCTGGGCGAACATGGGCAGATGAAAATCTACTGGGAAAAATATCTCCGGCTTAAGCCCGATGCTCCGGAAGGGGCGTTGATCCGCATGTATCTTCAAGAAATCAAGTAGAGACCTCAGAACTCAGGAGAACGACCATGAGACAGCAGGGAATTTTTCACGCTACAATCTGCCTTTGCGTCACGCTGGTGGTTTCTGTTCCAGCCGTTGCCGCCGGGACGCGGGCACAAACGAACGTCGACAAGGTCGTCAGGGCTCTCGATTCACTCGGGACAATTTCCTTCAACGATTGGAAGGTGAGCCCCGACCTGAAAAGCCTCCGGTCGATGACCGGCGATCCCACGAAGGCGGGGTTCGACGATTCAAAATGGGAGGTTCTCAAGCTCGACCAGCTGATCTATCCCGATTCCTGCTGGATCAGAAAAGAAATTGTCCTGCCGGACCGGATCCTCGGCCGCCCCGTGAAAGGACCGCTCAAGTTCCTCGTTTCGGTCGACGATTACGGTTATCTCTGGGTGAACGGCCAGAGCAAGGGCTATTTTCCCTGGGATGGGGAATTTGAAATCACCAGGGATGCAAAACCCGGCGAGAAGTTCCTGATCGCGATCAAAGCGATCAACACGGGCGGGCCTCTCCGGCTCATCCGCGCACGGGTGGAGACCGACGAAATGAAGCCGTTTCATCAGAAGCTCGAGGATTTTTCGATGAGCCTTCAGGTCGGCCAGAAACTCGTCAGCTTCGACACCTACCAGACCAACGCGCACAAGAGGGAGGATCACTCGATCGATAAATCGACTCTCGACAAGGGTGAAAAAACGAAATTGAACGATCTCCTTCAGTCCCTGGCCGGGCGGGTCGATCTCGACGCCCTCGCGGCCGGTACGGTCGACAAATTTACCGCCTCGCTCGAGGCGGCGCGTGCCCAGATGCAACCGATCGGGACGTTCGCGAAACAGTTCACGCTTTATTTTGACGCCAACGCGCACATCGACGCGGCGTGGCTGTGGCGGGACAAGGAGACGATCGAAGTGTGCAAGAACACCTTCACCTCGGTGCTGAACATGATGGATGCGCGCCCCGATTTTACCTACACCCAGAGCGCCGCGGCGTACTACGACTGGATGGAGCGCCTCTCTCCCGACGTGTTCGCGAGAATGCAACAGCGCGTGAAGGACGGCCGGTGGGAGGTCGTCGGAGGGATGTGGGTCGAGCCCGACTGCAATCTCCCGAGCGGAGAGTCGTGGATGCATCATCTTCTCTATTCGACCAGGTATTTCGCGAAGAAGTTCGGGACGAAGGTGAAGATCGGCTGGAACCCCGATTCGTTCGGGTATAACTGGAACATGCCGGAATTCTATGCCAACGCGGGGGTCGACGCGTTTATCACCCAGAAGATGGGGTGGAGCGAGCAGAACATCTTCCCCTATCATCTTTTCTGGTGGGAATCACCCGACGGCTCCCGCGTCCTCTGCTACTTTCCGTTCGATTATGTCAACGAAGTGAACGACCCGGTCCGCACCGTCGACCAGCTCCGGCAGTTTGAGGCGAACTCGGGTGTGCGGAAAATGCTGATCCTGTTCGGCGTAGGCGACCACGGCGGGGGTCCTTCGAACGAAATGCTCGACAGGATCGAGCATCTCAAGACGCTCGACATTTTTCCCACGATCGAGAACGGAACCGCTTCCGGATATCTCGATTGGCTCCGCAAGGGCGACCTGTCGAAACTGCCGGTCTGGAACGACGAGTTATACCTGGAGTATCACCAGGGGACCTATACCACGCAGGCGAAGATGAAAGAGTCGAATCGCCGGGAGGAGGCGCTCCTCACGAACGCGGAGAAATTTTCCACCATCGCGACCATGTCGGGGGGCTCCTACAACCGCAACGATCTTGAAGAAGCGTGGAGAAACGTGCTGTTCAACCAGTTCCACGATCTCCTGCCGGGGTCGGGCATTCGCGAGAACTACATCGACGCGGCGGAGAAGTACAAAGCGGCCGGGGCGATCGGGAACGTCGAGCTGAACAAATCGATCCATCAGATCTCACGCCAGGTGAATACGTCGGCAGTCAAAAAAGCCCTGCCGGTCATTGTGTTCAATGCGCTCTCCTGGGAGCGGAACGATATCGGAACGGTCCAGCTACCCGAAGGCGACAACGCGGAGTACGCCCTGTATGATATGGCGGGAAAGGAGATCCCTTCGCAGGCGCTCCGGACCGGAAAATACTCGCGCGAAATCCTCTTCAAGGCGGAACAGATCCCCTCCCTCGGGTACAAGCTCTATGAGATGCGCAAACAGAAACCGGCCGCCGCCGCGTCCGCGCTCGCCGTCACGCGGACGTCGCTCGAAAACGAATTCTTCCGCGTCACGATCGATCCGGATTCCGGGTGGGTGAAGAGCATTGTCGACAAGCGGAACAACAAGGAACTCCTCGCAGGTTTCGGGGGCGAGGTTCAGTTGCTGGAGGACAAACCGCGCGCATGGGACGCCTGGAACATCGGGCTCACCGGCGTGAAATATCCGACAAAACTTCGATCGATCGAGGTTGCCGAGTCGGGCCCGGTCCGCGCGTCCATCAGGATCGTAAGGGATTATCTCAAGCCGGGGGTCCGAAAGGACCCGCCGACGCCCGAGTATCCCTCTTCGTTTTTCTCGCAGGAAATCATGCTCTACCGGGGCGTGGACCGCATCGATTTCAAGACCGACGCGGATTGGTGGGAAGAGAAGACGATGATCAAGGTGGCCTTCCCGGTGACGGTGAAAGACACGGCGGCCACGTACGAGATTCCGTACGGGACCATTCGCCGCTCGACGCAATTCCGCAACAGTTGGGACAGCGCGAAAGTCGAGGTTGCGGCGCAACGGTGGGCCGACTTGTCCGACGGGCAGTACGGCATCAGCCTGCTGAACAAGTCCAAGTATGGCTATGATATCAAGGGAAGCGTCATGCGGCTTTCGCTCCTCCGCTCGCCGGTCTGGCCGGATCCCACCGCAGACCGCGGCAAGCACACGATCGAGTACTCCCTCTATCCGCATAAGGGCGGCTGGAGAGAGGCGCAAACGGTGCAGCGGGGATACGAGTACAATAATCCGCTTATCGCGACGATCGGCGAAGCGCATAAGGGAACGCTCCCTGGGTCCAATTCCTTCGTGACTCTCAGCCCGTCCAACCTGGTTCTGACCGAGATCAAGAAGGCGGAAGACTCGGAGGCATGGATCGTTCAGTGGTACGATGCCGGCGGAGAGGGTGGACAGGCCCAACTGACCCTGCCCCGGAATCCGAAGAAGGTCGTCGTTTCGAATTTCCTTGAGGAAGACGGTACGGTGATCGCTCCCGTGAAAAACACCGTCTCGGTGCCGACGAAGAAGAATTCCATCGTGACATTGAAAATCTCGTTCTGACACTTTCATCAGGTGAGCATGAAGAAACCGATAATCCTCCTCTATCTGTTGTGCAGCATTGCTTCTCAGGCGCCCGCGCAGATTACGAGGCCGGTCCAGACCGATAACGGACTCCTGAAGATTCTCCTCGACCCGAATTCGAAGACATGGAGCCTGTTCGAGCGCCAGGGGGACGCATGGAGGGTCGCGATCGCCGGAGCGACGGTCAGCCTCGCGTTTCGCGACCGCGATTCATTGATCCTGAGCGGGGAACAGGCGCCGGTGACGACAAAGACGGACGAGTTTTCGGACGAGATCGGGAAAGGGAGGAGGATCGTCATGCGTGCCGAGGGTCCAGAGGCCGGTTGGGCGATAACGTTAGACCTCTACGACAACAAGAAGATTCTCGGCCTTTCCGCCACCGCCGCAAACAAGACTTCCTCAGAGTGGCGCCCGTCCAGGTTTCACATCCTCGATGTCGGGGGCGCAGGATACCTCGGGTTCGATACGAACAGGGTCCTGATGCACGTCAACGGCTACCAGTCGTGGAGTAACTGCGATGTCGTCAGACTCGACTCGGCGAATCGGAACACGAGCTACTGGTCGACTCTTTTCGACGAGCCGGAGGTGTATTCCTCCCTTTTGATCGGATTCGTCACCAACTCCCTGGCGACGAATTCCATCACGACTACACCGATGGCGATGGAAACAGGTCAGATTCAGATCTCCTCCACGTCCGAATTGAGCCCCCTGGCGATTCCCCCGGGGAGCGAGGCGCGTTCCGACCGGATGATTATCGCCTTCGACGCGTCGCCTCTCGACAACCTGCAGAGGTACGGCGAGTATCTCCAGATGTTCGCTCCGTCTGTGAACAAACCGTTCACTCCCGCGGGCAAATCTACGGGCAGCGGGGCCGCAACCCCGCGTGTTCCCGCGGGCTGGTGTTCCTGGTACTACTATTATCAGCATATCTCCGAGGACAGCATTCTTGAAAACCTGAATCTCGCGGCGAAGGATCTGAAGCAGGCCGGACTCCGGACGATTCAGATCGATGACGGGTACCAGATCGCGGCGGGGGATTGGAATACGAACGACCGGTTTCCCCACGGTCACGAATGGCTCGTCAACCAGATTCACCAGAAGGGTTTTCTGGCCGGCCTCTGGGTGGCTCCGTTTGCGGTCGCCGAGAGCAGCTCGGTCTTCAAGGAGCATCGCGACTGGCTGCTGCGGGACGCGGGAGACACCCTGAAGCAATTCTTCGCCAACGACTGGTGGGGCGGAAGGATTTACAGCCTCGATCCCACGAAAAAGGAGGTGCAGCTCTGGCTCGAGAATCTGTTTTACAGAATTACGAACGCGTGGGGATACGATTACGTGAAGATCGACTTCCTCTATTTTCCCGGGGAGGCGGGCCGGTACTCGCGGCAGGTGAGCGCGACGCAGGCGTACCAGATGGGCCTCCAGGCGATCCGCCGGGGGTGCGGCTCTGACAAATTCATTCTCGGGTGCGGAGCGCCGATCGGTCCGTCGATCGGAATCGTCGACGGTATGCGCATCGGAGGCGACGTCTATGCGGGCTGGGGAGGGATCACTCCCTGCGTCAAAGCCGCCGCTACCCGATGGTTCTATCATCGCGCGGTCTGGGACGATGACCCCGACTGTCTGGTTGTACGCGATCCGCTGACCGTCGATCAGGCGCGCGCCTGGGCGGCCGTCGTCTCGCTTTCAGGACAGATGAATCTTCTGAGCGATAGACTCGCATCCTTACCCGCCGACCGGGTGGACCTTCTCAGGATGACGCTTCCCGTCTATGACCGGGGGGCCAGGCCCGTCGATCTGCTCAGCGAACCGAAGGAGAGCGGATTGACGCTCCGTCCGGCGGAGGGGGACGGCTCGATTCCTCTTCCGGATCAATGGATGTTCTCGCCCGGCGATTCGATGGCCCGGAAAGACCCGGGCTTCGACGACGCGCAATGGAAGGAAATCAGTATACCCTCCCGTTGGGAAGATGCAGGATACACAGGCCTGGACGGGTTCGCCTGGTACCGCGTCAAGTTTTCGGTCCCGGCGGGTTGGAAACACGGGCCGATGAAGCTTTACCTCGGGAGGATCGACGACTGCGACGAGACCTACCTGAACGGGACGCTGGTCGGCAAGAGCGGCACACTCCCGCCCGGGTATGTCACGGACTGGACTTCGTTCCGCATCTACACGATTCCGGAGGCCCTCATGAACTGGGAGGGCGAGAACACAATCGCGGTTCGCGCCTATGACGGGGGCGGACCCGGAGGATTTTACAGCATCCGGCAACTCACGCTTCCTTCGATCTGGAACCTCGGAGTGGAGAAGGAGTTCGAGAAATGGAATGTCGTGGGGTTATTCAACTGGTCGAACGATGAATCGGATGTCGCGATCGAGACGGCTCAGCTCGGGCTTTCGCCCGCCAAGACCTATGTGGCGTACGAACTCTGGGGCGACCGGTATGCGGGAGAATTCCGCAACAAAAGCAGTTACAGGTTAAAACCGACCTCCTCGCAAATCTTTTCGATCCATGAGAAGCTGAAACGGCCGTTCATTCTTTCTACGTCGAGGCACATCACGCAGGGGGCGGTCGATCTCGCATACGAAGAGTGGAACCCCTCGACGCATATTCTTTCCGTCACGTCGGGAAATCTGGTCGCCGGCGCGTATTCCGCGATCGTGTTTGTTCCTCAGGGATTCGAGTTCAAGGGGGTCGTGTCGCCGGTCAGGTGCGACACGACGAGCGTCTCGGGCGAGGTGGTGAAATTGAACTTTACGATCGGGAAGAAGAATTCGATCTCGTGGAAGGTGAGGTTTGCACAGGCTGGAGGGGGGGAATAAGCGTTTTGCCGGGTCCCGGATGAGTCGCGGCGCAGAGCGCCGCAATATGCGTTCCCACGCGGAGCGTGGGAACGAGAGAAAAGACCGCAGGCTAAAGCCTGCGGCTACCAAGCCCGAAGAATCGGTAGGCGCGACCTTCAGGTCGCGTGACGAGTGAGGGGTCTCGGCGGTGATGCGGCGCAGAGCGCCGCAATATGCGTTCCCACGCAGAGCGTGGGAACGAGATCCTTCGGTCGCTTCGCTCCCTCAGGATGACAATAGGTTGTTACCGGATGAACTTCAGCCTGTTCATCAGGTGGTAGGTCGAGACGATCACGAGTTCGACAAGCTTTTCGGTCGTCTGGTCGGGGTGGAGGTAGAGGCTGTTGAGCCCGCAGATGGTCTGGATCTCGCGCAGGTACTTCCGGATATCCCTTCGATCCGCTTTCGCAATCCAGGTCACGAGTTCCTCTTCAAGGTAATCGCTGTAGTTCTGGATGAAGAGGTCCGCCCGTATGAGGCGGCGCGAGCGGGGCTTCGCGCGCGAAAAGATTTCCTTGAGGTCGATTGTGTATTCGCGCACTCTCGGATCGACCTTCTTCTCGATTTGAAAATACTCGGCGACCGTCTCGGGGATGGTCTTGTGGCTTTTTGTATCGTCGTAGCGGACTTTCAACGGCCGGCGCCGCGCCAGTTGTTCCCTCCGGAACATCCGGTCGACAAAACGAAGCTTTTCCAGGGCCCCCGGCCACGACCGGTAATTCCATTTCCACTTCGAAGAAGGGTCGAGCCAGACCGCGAACGTCTCCGCGAAGTCCTCATCGGGATGCCGCTGCGCATAATGCGGGTTCCCGATGTGGTGGAGATAGCGGACGAAGTCCTTGCTGTTCGAGTTGAAGTTATAGAAGCGCGGGTACGGCTTCTTGAATTTCCCGAACAACCGCTTCCACGTGCTTCCGATCCAGAGCTTGTAGGCGTAATTGATCGCATGCCCGGTCTCGTGCCGCAGGATCATCATGATCTCCCTTTTCGAGTAGGAGACATGATGGCGTTCCGCGACCCGCCGAAGCTCGTTATTCGCGAGGTAGAAGGGGATCTCGACGGATCCAGTCCGGTCGATGCAGCCCCACGGCTCCTGCCCGAAGTAGAACCGGGGATAGAACGCGATGCGGTTTTTCATCAGTTCGCGCCGGAGCACGATCAGGCAGTCGCGGAGCGTGTCGTCGGGACGGAGTTCGAGCTCGCCGACCCTCGTGTTGAGCAGCTGCTGGAATGAGATCTCCCGGGCACGGGAGTATCTGGTGGAAAGTACCATGAGATGTTCCGAGAAGAATTACACCCGCCTCGTTCTGGGCTCGAACGAGGGGGAACAGCCAACCGCGGTGTCGCTCAAGAAACGCTGGCGCTCTGCTGGGCCTCCGGCTTCACGTTACCTTTCTTGAGCTTCTTGCCTCCCTCTTTGAAACGCAACGACTCGGTTTTCTTGTTGAATTTGACGCTCACGATGCTGCCCTGGCCGAATTTGGAGCGTAAAATTTCCTCGGCGATGGGATCCTCGATATACTTCTGGAGCGCCCGCTTCAACGGCCGCGCGCCGAACGCGGGATCGAATCCCTTGTCGACCAAAAATTCCTTCGCCTGCTTCGTCAGATGGATCTTGATTTCAAGCGAAGCCATCCGCTTGACCAGTTCCTCCATCTGAATGTCGATGATCTTGTCGATGTGCGCCCGCTCAAGGTTGTGGAACACGATCGTATCGTCGATCCGGTTGAGAAACTCGGGATTGAAGACCCGGCGGACCGCATCCTCGATGGTGGTCTTCATCGACTTGTAATTGTCTTTCACGGTATCGAGACCGAACCCGAACCCGCCGGACGTCTTGATGTCGCGGGCGCCGATGTTCGACGTCATGATGAGAATCGTATTCTTAAAATCGACGCGCCGGCCGAGGCTGTCGGTCAAAATGCCGTCGTCGAGAACCTGAAGCAGGATATTGAACACATCGGGGTGCGCCTTTTCGATTTCGTCGAGCAGGACGACGGAGTAGGGCTTCCGCCGGACTTTCTCGGTCAACTGGCCGCCTTCCTCATAGCCGACATATCCCGGAGGGGCGCCGACGAGCCTCGAAACTGTAAACTTCTCCATGTACTCACTCATGTCGATCCGGATCAGCGCTTCTTCCGAATCGAAGAGGTAGCGGGCGAGGGCCTTCGCCATTTCGGTTTTTCCGACGCCGGTCGGGCCGAGGAAAATAAACGATCCGATCGGCCGCCTGGGATCCTTGAGCCCCGCACGGGTGCGTCGGATCGCCTTGGAGAGTTTGAGGATGGCTTCTTCCTGTCCGACGATCATCTTCGTCAGCGCGTCCTCCATCTTCAGGAGCTTGTCGGATTCCGACTGCGCAATCTTGTTGACCGGGATGCCGGTCATCATCGAAACGACGTCCGCCATCGTCTCCTGGTTCACCTCGTAGACGGTCTCCTGCGCCTTTAATTCCCATTCCCGCTTCGCGATTTCAAGATCGCTCAGGTGCTTTTTCTCGAGGTCGCGCAGACGCGCGGCTTCTTCGAAGTTCTGGTTCTTGACGACCTGGTTCTTCGACTGCCGGATCTTCTCTACTTCGCCCTCGAGGTCGAGGATCTCCTTGGGGACGTGGATGTTCGAAAGGTGCACGCGCGATCCCGCCTCGTCCATCACGTCGATCGCCTTGTCGGGCAGGTACCTGTCGGTGATGTAGCGGTCGCTCAGCCGCACCGCGGTCTCGAGCGCGGTGTCGGAATAACGGATATTGTGGTGCTCTTCGTACTTGTGCTTGATGTTCTTCAGAATCTGTATCGTCTCGTCGACGCTGGTCGGGTCGACCATGATCTTCTGGAACCGGCGGTCGAGCGCGCCGTCCTTTTCGATATACTGGCGGTATTCGTCAAGCGTCGTGGCGCCGATGCACTGGAGGTCGCCTCTCGCGAGGGCCGGCTTGAACATGTTCGAGGCGTCCAGGGACCCGGATGCGCCGCCCGCTCCGACGATGGTGTGGAGCTCGTCGATAAACAGGATGACATCCTTCGCCTTTTCGAGCTCGTTCATCACGGCTTTCATCCGTTCCTCGAACTGGCCGCGGTATTTGGTGCCCGCAACGAGCGCGGCAAGGTCGAGCGTGACGACGCGCTTGTCGTGGAGCACCCTTGAGACCTTTTTCTGCACGATCCGGAGCGCCAATCCTTCCGCGATGGCCGTCTTGCCGACTCCGGGCTCGCCGATCAGGACCGGATTGTTTTTCTTTCGCCTGCTCAGGACCTGTGCGACCCGCTCTATTTCCTTTTCCCGGCCGACGATGGGGTCCAGCTTGTCTTCCATCGCGAGCTTTGTAAGATCGCGGCCGAAATTGTCGAGGACGGGAGTCTTTGATTTGTCCGCGCGGCGTTCGGCGCCCTGCGCTGCCGGAGGATTCGAGGGCTTGCCGCTGATGATGTTGTCGAGTTCGTTGCGAACGACGTCGTAATGGACGTTGAACTGGTGAAGAATCTGGGCTGCGATGTTGTCGTCGTCCCGCAGGAGCGAGAGAAGGAGATGTTCCGTTCCGATGACGTCGGATTTATAAAGCTTGGCTTCGAGATAGGTGATCTTGAGGACCTTCTCGGCCTGCTTGGTGAGAGGGATGTTGCCGATCGTCAGCGTTCCGCCGGAGGTGCGCACCGTGTCCTCGATCGCTTTCTTCAATTTATAGAGATCGACTCCGAGGTTCCGGAGGATCTTTACGGCGATTCCCTCCCCCTCGCGGATGACGCCGAGCAGCAGATGTTCAGTGCCGATGTAATCATGCCCGAGCCGCAACGCCTCTTCCCGGCTCAGCCGGATCACATCCTGGACCCTGTTAGAAAAATTTCCTTCCATCTCGATTTACCTCGGATAAACTGTCGTCAAGGGTTCGATGCCCGTCTCCTGGTTCGTTAACTGTGTTTACTTCAACCGTTACTCTGAATCAATATAGGTAAAAGGGTAAGCTTAGTCAAGAAACGCCTGATTGACTTTCGGCGCCGATTTTTTTATATTTGAACGCTGACCCTGGGAAAAAGTCTTAACTCTAGCAAAAACTCCGTATTACACTCCTCCTTCAGGCACAGCACATTCCACAGTAGCTCAATGGTAGAGCATCCGGCTGTTAACCGGAGGGTTGCAGGTTCGAGTCCTGCCTGTGGAGCCATCCCCACGCTTCATTCCCAACGACAAAGTTCCGCAGGTTCGTTCCCGGTTCCACGGCCGGAGAAAAGAATTCATTCTGCGGCGATGCAGTACCGCATGTTGAGTCAGGGAGGGTGGGGCTTCAGCCATCAAAGTGCACATTCTTGTTTGGACGGTACCGATGGTCTTCGGTACGAGTATGACTGGCGTGTGAGAGGTCGCCTGATCGTGGTTCATTACAGGATACATCATCATAATTACAAGAACCGTGATGGGTATCACAGGTAAACCAGAATGCAAGGAGGCGGTACTAATAGAAAAGCAGCGTCACACCAACAAAGGGAGAATCATTTTGAAAAAGAGATTTTACACATTGAACGGCCGCATCGGAGCCGGAAGCCGCCTGATACCGGCGGCGTGTGCGCTCGCCGCTCTCCTTGCGGGATGTTCGTCGGGCGAATTGTCAAAGATGTGGCGCGACCCTCTTTTCAAAGGTACCGTGAAAAATGCGCTCGTCATCGCGGTCCGGAAGGATCCGGTGAGAAGGCGCATGTGGGAAGACGGGTTCGTCGCCGAGTTGAGCAAGCACCGGGTGACCGCGACGCCTTCCTACCGGCTGTTTCCCGACGCGCTCCCCGACACGGCGAGCGTCATAGCCGCCATCCGTTCGAACGGGTACGACGGTGTCATCGTCACGCGAAGGATCGCAGTCGATACCGTCAGCACCTACGTCCCGGGCAACACCAGGCAGGAGTTCGTGACAAGGTATGATCCTCTGAGGAACGCCTATTTTACCTACTACCATGATGTGACGGATTCCGGATACACGGAAACGGAACGGATCGCGCGGCATGAGGTCAGTATCTGGTCGACCGGGACGGACGGGCGCATGATCTGGTCGGCGACGGGTGACGCTGAAGAGCAGGGGTCGGGAGAATCGGTCGATCGCGAGATTGTCAAATTGATCGTGCCCGAGCTTGTGAGTCAGGGAATCATCCCTGGACAATAGGTTGACTCTAGCCGATTAAGTTGGTAAATTCCAATGGCGAGTAGATGTCATCACACCGCTCCAGGTTATTCCCGCCAATACGAATAAGCTCTAAAGGAGTCGGCTCGCTATGAACGGAGTTACACCCAACTGGATCTCGGATTTACTTCTCGCCGCGTTGATGGTTGGGGCAATCGCAGGTCTTCTGCTCCGGCACCATAAAACCAAGAAACACAGGATGTCCTGATCGGGAGATCAGACCGGGGACGGATTTCTGACCGGCATGCAGCTTGGTCCGGTCGGAGCGGAGAGATGCATCGTTACGTATGGAAGGGTGGACGCTTGAAGCATTGGAAACGCAAATTCTCGGAGGCATTCGTGTTCTTCGGCCTTCTCGCCTGCGCGGTCACGATCGCGTTGGCGTGGGGATCCACGGGCCATCACATTATCAACCTGAAAGCGCCGATGCACCTGCCCGACAGCATGGGCGTGTTGAAAGCGGACAGCCTTTACTACTATCAGCACGCATCGGACGCAGACGGCAAAAAGGTGCCCGGCGATACGAATTTCTTCGCCGAGGCGCCCCGGCACTTCATCGATATCGACTGGTATCCGAACTACCATTCACTTCCTCATAGCAGGGATTCGGTCGTCGCGCTGTACGGGTGGAACACCGTCAAGTCGCAGGGAGTAAATCCGTGGGCGACCGTGATGGAGCTCGACTCCCTCACCGCACAACTGAGGCGCGGAGCCACCGCAAAGGCGGAATCGACGATGGCCGACATCGGTCACTATGTCGGCGACGCACACCAGCCGCTGCATTGCGCGAACAACTTCGACGGACAGTTCACGGGCAATAACGGCGTCCACAGCCGCTACGAAACCTCGATGATCAACACCTATCAATCCCAGATCGTCATCCACCACGATTCGATCCACTATATCGCCAAGCCGCTCGACTTCATTTTCGCCTATATCCTGCACGCCAATATGTATGTGGACTCGATCATGGCGGCAGACAATTATGCCAAGGGTCTCACCGGGGGAGTTTACAATACAACCTATTATTCGGCACTCTGGCAAAAAACCGGCCCCTTCACCATCGATCAATTCCAGCGCGCCACCGTGGACCTGGCCTCCCTCTGGTACACCGCGTGGGTCAACTCGCTCTCTCCGGTCGTGGTCTATGATACCGTGGTCACATCGGTAAACGGGCACGGTTCGATCTCACCTTCGGGAACCGTCCTGGTACCGGATAGCCAGACCATCCGGTTCGTCATCACCCCGCAGACGGGATACCATGTCGACAGCGTGCAGGTCGACGGGATCCGCGTCGATTCGCTTTCGGGCTACACGTTCGCGGCGATCCACCAGAGACATACCCTGAGCAGTTGGTTCAGCATCAACACCTATACGCTCACCGCATCCTCGGGCGCGAACGGATCGGTTGCACCGACCGGCTCGATGAGTGTCACCTACGGCAATTCACAATCGTATCTCTTTACTCCGGCGACCGGATACCAGGTGGATAGCGTGATCGTGGACGGGCTCAACCTGCCCGCGGCATCGAGTTATTCGTTCCTCAGCGTGAACGCAGACCATACACTCCGGGTGACATTCAGAGTCGCCACCTTTACCATCAACGCGGTCGCGGGACCGCACGGGTCGATCTCTCCGCCCGGGATGGTCACGGTCGCCTATGGCGACAGCGAACTCTATCACATCCAGCCCGATTCCGGCTATTTTGTCGACACCCTCATCGTGGATGGAGAGTACCTGGACAGGGACACGGCCTACACGTTTCATTCCGTCATGGAAAACCACGCGATCTCCGTGAAGTTCTCCGACGGGTCGATTGCGATGCACTGCGATGTCGCGAACAACTGGAACATCATCTCGGTGCCCCTCGGCGTGCCGGATTACCGGTTCTCGGAGCTTTATCCAACAGCGGCATCGCCGGCGTTCTCCTATGCGACGGCGTATACGCGCGAGGACACGCTCAGGAAGGGTGCCGGTTACTGGGTGAAGTTTGTCGGGGCCCAGACGGTCACGGTGACGGGGAAGGTTTTCGGGCCCGACACGATCGATGTCGCAGATGGATGGAACATGATCGGATGCACCAGCGCTCCCGTCCCGGTCTCGGGCATTGCTTCCATTCCCCCCGGCATTACGACGTCGAATTTCTTCGGATACACGGGGGCGTACAAAACAACCACGGTGTTGCAACCGGGTTTCGGCTATTGGGTGAAGGTCCAGCAGGCCGGGCAATTGGTTCTCGCCTCCGCGGGCACTCCCCCCGCCGTCAACCGGATCAGGATTTCTCCGCACGGCGAGGCGCCCCCATCGGCGCCGGGAGCAGATGCCGCGACGCCCGGTTCGCAGGTCGAAATCCCGGCCGAATACCGTCTTGCCGCCGCGTTCCCGAATCCCTTCAATCCCACCACCACCATCCATTTCGAGATACCGGAGAAGTCGCAGGTATCGATCAAGCTCTATTCTCTGCTCGGGCAGGAAGTCCGGACAATCCTCGAGGGCGAGCGGAGCCCTGGGAAGTACGACGTCCGGCTCGACGCTTCTCTCCTTCCCAGCGGCGTCTATCTCTGCAGGATCATCGCGAACGATTTTATCCGGTCGGAGAAGATCGTCCTGCTCAGATAGTTCCGATCCCCACCCTGGCGGTTCTTCCGGGCGAGCTCTCCCTCGGGTTGCGCGCGGAGAGCGCATCGAACGACAACCTCCCCGGCCCCGCCGCGATCAGGAACAGAACGGTCATAATCTGGGCATAGTCTGAACGCACCTCATGAAGCACGGCCCAGAATCCTATCTGGGGCGGCGCGGGAGGAAGGGGGAGGGGAGACGTGCCGAGGTAGAGCGAGATCTTTGTCGACAGGATCGCGACGATCATCTCGAACACGAACAGGATCCCAACCGGGCGTGTCAGAAACCCGGCGATCAGGAGCAAGCCCCCGATGATTTCAAGTCCGGCCACAAAGTGAGCCGTGGTCTCCGGAAAAGGGATGCCGAGTTTCGTAAAGCGTCCGACACCCTGATTGGTATAGACGAATTTGAGTATCCCCTCCCAGAAGAAGACTCCTCCGGCCATCAGGCGAAGCAGGATCGTTGATGCCGGCGCATCCGCGGGGGGATGAAGCAGCCAGCCGTACATCTGTTTGATTCTCATCGTATTATTCCTTTCTTTTGAACCGATATGGCCCGACCGAACTTCCTGTAACCGGGAAGATGTGCTTCATCTCCGGTTTGCGGGCCTCCAACGAGTAAGACGCCTGCCGGGGGGAAAATATTCCCGATAACACGCATGATCACGCTCCGGGAATAAAATCGCCGGTGGATAAGTCTTTACCACAAGGGGCATGACCCCGGAAAGAACAGTCTCTGCAAGAAGAGGGTAAACTCTCCAGGTTTGAGCAGACGGTGCTTCCGCATATGAATGCGGCGTATAATCTGGCGCGGTGGTTGACGCACAATCACCACGACGCTGAAGATCTTGTGCAGGAATCGTTCATGCGCGCCTTCAAGTATTTTTCCGGGTTCCGCGGCGGCGACAGCCGCGCCTGGGTGCTGACGATTGTGCGAAACACGACCTACACGTGGCTCCGTCAGAACAGGATGAAAGAGCCGGAGACGGCCTTCGACGAGGAAGTCCATGGACCGGCCGGAGACGAGACGAATCCGGAAACGATAGTATTGAAGAGTCTGGATGCGGAGCTCCTCCGGAGCGCGCTCGAGGAATTGCCCGTCGAGTTCCGCGAGGCGCTGGTCCTGCGCGAACTGGAAGGATTCTCCTATAAGGAGATAGCTCAGATCGCGGACATCCCGATGGGAACCGTCATGTCGCGCCTGGCCAGAGCCAGAAAACAACTCGAACAGAAACTAGCGGCACAGCCCGGGAAGGGGAAGTGAATTGACTTGCGCTGAAACTGAAAAACTGTTGAACGCCTACATCGACGGCGAGCTTGATCTGGCCCGTTCCCTTGAGGTCGAAGAGCATCTGCGGACATGCGCCTCGTGCGCACGGGCGAGGGAAAACCACCGTGTTCTGCGAACGGCTCTTTACGAGGGCTCGCTCTATTATGAAGCACCGCCGGGGCTCGAAACACGCGTCCGGGCGGCGCTCCACGCAGGGGAAAAATCCGGAGCCTCCCCCCGGATCGTTCCCTGGGGTTGGCGGCGGCTTGGAATCGGACTGGCAGTAGCCCTCGTCGCCGTCTGGAGCCTTGTTTCGATTCTGAAGAATTCCTCGGCCGAAAGCGCGCTGGAACAGGAGCTGGTCTCGGGCCATGTGCGGTCGCTCATGGCCGACCACCTGACAGACGTCGTCTCTTCCGATCAGCATACCGTCAAACCATGGTTCAACGGCAAACTCGATTTCTCCCCGCTGGTATCAGACCTGAGCCGGCAGGGGTTTGCGCTGGTCGGCGGCCGCCTGGAATACATGGGGAACCGGCCGGTCGCCGCGTTGGTTTATCAACGCAGAAAGCATGTCATCAATCTCTACGTCTGGCCGGTCCAGGCGGGAGCCGATGCGGGAGTGAAAGCGACCATGCGGCAGGGGTACAATCTCCTCCGGTGGACCGCTCACGGAATGACGTTCTGGGCCGTATCCGACATCGCGCCCGCGGATCTTCAGGAACTTGAGAGCATACTGACCAAGGAGCAATCATGAAGCGGCATACGGTCTTCATCCTGGTGTGGATTCTTCTCCTTCTCCCCGCGACTGCCTTCCCGAGGAGTTGCGGAGCCGCCAGCTGTCCTCTGAATACGTTCCGGACTCTCAACGGAGGATGGTTTTGCGTCGGCCTTTCGCATGAATACATCTTTCAGAACCAGATTTATGTCGGGTCTTCCAGATCGTTTGTCGGAGCGATCCCCGGCCACCACGATGAGGTGGAGACTCTCAACGAGAAGAACACGCTCCAGTTTCAACTGGGAGTCACCGACCGGCTGAGCATGGATTTGAACGTGCCGTTCGTTCACCGCGAACACAGCCACATCCAGCACGAAGGGATCAATGCCGCGTGGGAGTCGTGGGATTTCAGCGGGCTGGGAGATATGGTGCTCAACGGTCATTACCTGGTCATCGCCTCCGACTCGTCCGAGTTCTCTCCGAGCGTCAGCATCCTCGGAGGGATCAAATTTGCGACCGGGATCACGGGGATCCGGAACGCGGAGGGGGAGGAGGCGGAGGTGACCATCCAACCGGGGGACGGAGCGGTGGACGGCATAGCGGGAATTCAATTCGATCAGAACATCGCGACCGTTCCGACGCTCTCGGGAAAATATGCGACCCTCCCCCTGCAGTTGGGGCTCTCCTACCAATTTACGGGGAAGGGAACGGACGACTACAGATACGGGAATACGTTTCTCGCGAATGTCGGTACCGCCTACCAGATCCTTGACCGTGCAAACCTGTTGCTGCAGCTCAACGCGAGAGTACAGGATTACGCGGACCCGGGGCTGACCGACGAGCCTCGCGAGAATACCGGCGGCACCTGGATCTTTCTGAGCCCCGGCCTGGGATTGCAGTTCAGCGACGCGCTCCACGGCTATGCGTTCGTCCAGATTCCGGTTCACGAGGATGTGCACGGCATCCAGCAGACCGCGGGGTTCAATCTTCTCTTCAACGTCACCTACAGCCTGGATTTGGTCGGGGGAGAGTGATCGGAACAGTCAGGATCTGTTCGTTCGACAGGACCGGGGTCTCTTCTCCCGGTGAGCCCGGGGGGAGGATGAGCCGGCTTGATTGACCAAACGACGATCGCCCGCCGGGACTGGAAACGGTTCTTCGGCCTTCCGCTCCTTGGAGTTCCGGCGCTCCTCGGTGCTCTCTGGCTCCTTGCCACGACCTCCTCAGGGATCGGAATCTACCCGGATTCGGTCATGTACATCATGATGGCCCGGAGCTTGTTGCAGGGGCGCGGATGGACTCTCGAGGGGGTGCCGGTCGAGATATTTCCGCCTCTCTACCCTTCGCTCCTTGCGCTTGCCGGTTTTGGGGGCGATCCGGTGGAAGGAGCGCGGTGGCTTCAGGCCGCCATCTGGGGGGTCAACATCTTCTGGGTCGGTCTCATCACCTACAGGTTTTCCGGAAAGTCCGTTTCGGTCGCCCTCTTCGCATCTCTCCTCGCGCTCGGCGCGGTCGATTTATTCGCCTACCACACGGTCGCGCTCTCGGACGGAGCGTTCCTCATGTTTCTCCTCCCGTCGCTTCTTGCACTGGACCGGTATCTCGAGGGCCGGGGTGTGCGGTATCTCGTCGGGTCAGCGCTGCTCGCCGCTCTCGCAGCCGTGACGCGCTACGCCGGAATCGCGGTGATCGCAGCCGGGATCATTTCGATCCTGATTCTCGAGCGAAAGCCGTGGAGCCGGAGATTTCTTCCGGCGATGACATTCGGGTTGATGAGCTTTGCGCCGCAGGGGCTCTGGATGTTGCGGAACATGCAGTATCAACATCCGATGGGAAGGAGATTCGATCTGCACGGTTTCCTCGGCGAACCCGAGCTCAACGGTTTTTTCCATGCCGCTTCCGCATGGTTTTTCCAGTGGAAAATCGAAGACGCCTGGTGGATGTCGCTTTTGCCCTTCATTCTCCTGGGGCTCTTGCCCGTCTGGAACCGGAAGCGGAATCCGAACCGCCCGGTCGAGCAACCGCTCCGGGCGCGCTTGCTCGTGATCTACATGGCACTCTATGCCACCCTCCTGATTCTTTCCGCCGCGTTCTTTCAGGCCGACCTTTTCCGCGACAGCTCAAGGTTGTTGATGCCCCTCCATATTCTGTTCATCGTCCTCGTGGTAACGTCAGGATATGAATGGCTGACACGCACAGGGAGTGTGCCCGTCCGCATTATTGCGTTCGTGGTCTGCTGTGCCATCGCACTCCTTGTTCTCACCACCGGAGTTCAATACTCCGGAAAAATAAGCGGGGACGGACAGGGATACGCCTCCCGGGCCTACCGGACATCGGAGTTGATCGCCCGCACACGGTCCATTCCAGCCGATATTACGGTCTATACGAATCTCGAGCTCCCCATCGTCCTCTATACGGGAAGAATCCCTTACATGATTCCCCTCAAAATCAATAACAGCACGCAGCGCCCGAACGAACAGTACGGCGCCGAAATGAAAAGCATGGCGGCGGATATCAGGGACAGCTCCGCCCTGCTGGTCTATTTCAAGCGCACACCGGGGTGGTACGTGTTGCCGACGCTTGAAGAGATAGGACGGTCAGTACCCTTGCGGAGTGTCGCCGAGTTGAGCGACGGGGGGCTCTTCGAGGCGATCCCCGATACGACCGGAGACCAGTAGTGGGTGAATTTCAACACCCGAGTCGAAAACCCGCAGCCTAAAGGCTGCGGCTACCAAGCCCGAGGTATCGGTAGCCGCGACCTTCAGGTCGCGGGACGAGAAGGCAACGAAAATCAGCCAGTACCCGGGGATCCGCTTTATTGAATTTCACCCCCTAATTCCTATATTGAGGGGGAGCAACTCCACACTCACGAATTTGCCGCAGATGCAGTCCTTCATCCACGCCAGGAAGATCGTCACGGGGAATCCGAACGGAGAGATCCTGGAAGATGCGGCGATCCTCGTCGACGGCAACCGCATTGCGGGGATACTGCCGGCCCGGGAAATGGACCGGTTTCCACCCCGCGAGATTATCGACGCGAGCGAATGCGTCGCCATTCCAGGTTTTGTCCAGACCCACATCCACCTCTGTCAAACTCTCTTCCGCGGATTGGCGGACGACCTTGAGCTTCTCGACTGGCTTCGGAAGAAGATATTTCCCCTCGAGGCGGCGCACGACGAGCGTTCGATTCACTCGTCGGCGATGCTGGGGATTTCGGAGCTCGTCCGCGGCGGCACGACGACGATCCTCGACATGGGGAGCATGAATCACGAAGAGGAGGTGATCCGCGCCCTCGGCGAGTCGGGGCTCCGCGCGTTTGCGGGCAAAGCCATGATGGATGTGAACGAGGCGTTCCCGGGGCTGAGGGAGTCGACAACATCCTCGGTTGCCACCACCCGGGCGCTCGCGGAACAATGGCACAATTCGTACGACGGCAGGATCAAGTACGCGGTCGCCCCCCGATTCATTCTCTCCTGCACCGACGCGCTGATGAAGGAGGCGTTCGAGATTGCTGCCCACGTCGACGGGATCCTCTTCCATACGCACGCCTCCGAGAACAAGCATGAGGTTCAGGCCGTCCGCGACCGCTGCAAGATGGAGAATATCGAGTACCTCGACCACCTTGGACTCCTCTCCGGGAAGTCCTGTCTCGCCCACTGCATTCATCTCAACGAAAACGAGGTGGCGCTTCTCAAAACTACCGGGGCGAACGTGGCTCATTGCCCTTCATCCAACTTGAAACTTGCCTCCGGAATCGCTAACATCCAGCACTATCTGAATCAGGGCATCTCCGTCTCGTTCGGCGCCGACGGGGCGCCCTGCAATAATAATTTGAACATGTTTCACGAGATGCGCCTGGCCTCGCTTCTCCAAAAACCGCTTCACGGCGCGGCGGCGATGCCTGCAAAGACGGTATTCCAAATGGCGACCTCCGGCGGAGCCAGGGCCCTGGGTCTCGAAAGCGAAATCGGCAGCATCGAGATCGGCAAGAAGGCGGATATTGTGCTTCTCGATCTCGAGCAGGTGTGGGATCCGGTCGCCGCAGGGGGAGGAACGGGAGATTCTATTTATTCTTCAATCGTCTATTCGGCCGGACCGCAGAATGTCGATTCGGTGATGATCGACGGGAAGTGGATCTTTCGGTCGCGGGAATTTACCGGGATCGACGAGGGCACCATTGTGCGCAATGCTCAAAAAGAACTCGCCCTGCTACTCGACCGCCTCTGAGACTGACCATGCAATCGACCATTTCATTCGTGTTGGACGGTGAGCTTCGGACGATCGATTTTCAGAGCTCCGAGTATCTCAGTCCCACCACCACCGTCCTCAATTACCTCAGGGGTTTACCAGGTCACAGGGGGGTGAAGGAGGGGTGTGCGGAGGGGGACTGCGGCGCCTGCACGGTTGTGCTGGGAGAAGCGGGATCGGGGGACCGGATCGCCTACAAGTCGATCGATTCCTGCCTCGTGTTCCTTCCGATGCTGCACGGGAAGCAGCTCATCACGGTCGAAAACCTCCGCGATCCATCGGGTGCGCTCCATCCGGTGCAAAAGGCGATGGTGGAGACGGACGGAAGCCAGTGCGGGTACTGTACGCCCGGATTCATCATGTCGCTCTTTTCCCTCTACAAGAACTCCGATCACCCCTCGAGGGGAGCCATCGACGACGCCCTGACGGGAAACCTCTGCCGGTGCACGGGATACAGGCCGATCATAGAGGCGGCATCGGAATCCTGCGTGCACAATGGAACCGACCGGTTCACGTCCGATGAGCCCCGCATCGCGGGGTTGCTGAGATCGATACCGGCCGAGGCGGTCCACATCGAGACCGGGCGGCAGAGATACCTCCGCCCCGCGACTCTTGCGGAAGCGCTTTCCTTGAAGCATCAGCGCCCGGGAGCGACCGTCATCTGCGGAGCCACAGATATCGCTCTTCGCGTCACCAAGGGTCACGAATTGTTGAAAGAGATCATCGACCTTTCCGATGTCCCGGAACTCAAGGCCGTCACGGAGGCCGGTCCCAAGAGCGAGGGAGTAACCATCGGCGCCGCGGTTTCGCTGAGCGAGATTCTGGACCGCGTGGGACCACGCTACCCCGCCCTTGAGAGCATGCTGACGGTCTTCGGGTCGAGGCAGATCCGAAACCTCGCGACGCTCGGAGGCAACCTCGGCACCGCTTCGCCGATCGGAGATACGCTCCCGGTCCTTCTCGCCTACGATGCGCGTGTGGTGCTCGAAAGCCTGAACGGCCGGAGGGAAATTCCCGCCCGAGAGTTCATCACCGGATACCGGAAGACGGTGCGGAAACCGGACGAGCTTATCACCGCCGTCATTCTTCCGCCGGTTCCGCGGGGCGCCGTGATAAAATCCTATAAAGTCTCAAAGCGCAAAGACCTCGACATCTCCACCGTGAGCGGCGCATTCCGGCTCGAACTGGACGCCCGGGGGAGTGTCTCCGAGATTGTCGCCGCCTACGGGGGGATGGCGGACCATGTGAAGCGCGCGGCGGCAGCCGAAGAATTTCTCGCCGGGAAGAAATGGGAGAGAGATTCCGTCGAGCAGGCTCTCCCTCTTGTCGAAGGCGGTTTCTCCCCGATTTCGGACGCGCGCGCCGGCGCCGAGTTCCGCCGGGTCGCGGCAAGAAACCTGCTGATGAAATTCTGGTGGGATACGACGGAGAAAGGGCCGAACAACGGTCCGAATCACAGGCACTGAATGACGCATACTAAAACTCCCCACGAAAGCGCAGAGAAGCACGTCACCGGCGAAGCCGTTTATATCGACGACATGCTCGTGAACGACCAGCTTCTGACCGGCCGTGTCGTCTATAGCCCCCATGCCCATGCGAAGATCAAGTCGTTCGATCTGAGCGAAGCGGCGAGGGTGGCGGGGGTTCACGCGGTCCTTTCGTACAGGGACATTCCGGGGCACAACCAGATGGGACCGGTCGTGAAGGATGAACTTTGCCTCGCCGTGGACGAGGTGACCTTCGTCGGCCAGGCCATGTTTCTCATCGCCGCCGAGCGTGAAGAACAATGCATTGAAGCAGAAAAATTGATCCGTGTGGAATACGAACCGCTCGATGCGATCCTGACGATTGAGAGTGCGATGGAGGCCGGGACTCTGATGGGCCCGGCCGCGAAGATCGAGCGGGGGGATCCCGATGCCGCCCTGAAATTGGCCCCTCACCGCCTCCGCGGTGAACTGCGAACCGGCGCACAGGAACACTGGTACCTCGAATCCCAGGTCTGCCTCTCTCTTCCGGGAGAGGGGAGGGAGATCACCGCCTTCAGCTCCACGCAGCACCCTTCCGAGACGCAGGCCCTGATCGCGGGGCTGCTCGGCGTCGGGAAGCACGAAGTCGTCGTGGAAGTGAGGCGAATGGGCGGGGCGTTCGGCGGGAAGGAAACGCAGGGGAACCACACCGCGTGCTGGGCCGCCCTTCTCTGTCATGCGACGCGGAAGCCCGTGAAAGTCCGGCTCTTCCGCGACGACGACATGAAGATCACGGGAAAACGGCACAGGTTTCTCACCAGGTACGAAGCCGGCTACGACGACGATGGGCGTATGCTGGCGGTCAAATTTGATCTGAACAGCGACGGCGGAGGGGCGGTCGACCTCTCCTTCGCGATCATGGAGCGTGCGATGCTCCATTGCGACAACGCGTATTACGTCCCGAACATGTCGGTCACCGGTCGGGTCTGGAAGACAAACCTTCCTTCAAACACGGCATTCCGTGGGTTCGGGGGTCCCCAGGGGATGGCCGCGATCGAAACCGTCGTCGACCGGATTGCGCGGGCGCTGAAAAAAGATGCGGCGGAGATTCGCCTCAAGAATTATTACGGAACCGGACGGAATAACGTCACGCACTACGGCGAGACCGTGGAACATAACCGGTTGTTCATGATCGAGGAGCAATTGATGGTCTCCGCAGAATATGGAAAGCGGAGGGACGCCGTCAATCAGTTCAACGCATCCAATGAGTTCTTCAAGAAGGGTCTCGCGATCACGCCTGTGAAGTTCGGCATCTCGTTCACGACCTCGTTTCTAAATCAGGCAGGCGCGCTGGTCCTTGTCTACACGGACGGAACCATCCTGGTCAACCATGGCGGGACGGAAATGGGGCAGGGGCTCCACACCAAGATGCACCAGGTCGCGGCCGCGGAATTTGGCGTGAACCCGGCCCGCGTCAAGGTCAATGCGACGAACACCTCCAAGGTTCCGAACACGTCCGCCACGGCGGCGTCGGCGGGAGCGGACCTGAACGGCATGGCGGTCAAGAACGCGATCGACATTCTCAAAGGCAGGATCGGGGAGGCGGTCGCGGCCATCTTCACGGAAAAGAACCCCGGTGCGCCCTCCTCGCCGGAAGGAATCGTCTTTGAAAACGACCGGATCTCCGATTCGCTCCATCCCGGCCGATCGATCGGCTTTGCCGAGGCGATGCCCTTGATGCAGCTCCGCCAGGTGAGCCTGAGCGCGGCGGGCTATTACCGGACGCCGAATATCGGTTGGGACAAAAAGAAAGGACACGGAAAGCCGTTCCACTATTACGCCTTCGGGATGGCAATCACCGAGGTGCTCGTCGATCTCCTGACGGGTCATCACACGATCCTCCGCGCCGACATCCTTCACGACGTGGGCGATTCGCTCAACCCGGGAATCGACATCGGGCAGGTCGAGGGGGGCTATGTCCAGGGGGCGGGATGGTGCACCACCGAGGAGGTCAAGTGGGACGGAAAGGGCAACCTCATGACGCACTCGCCCGATACCTACAAAATCCCTTCGGTTCAGGATATCCCGAGGGATTTCAGAGTCGCCCTTCTACAGGATGTGCCCAATCCCGACACGATCAGGCGGAGCAAGGCCGTCGCCGAGCCCCCGTTGATGCTCGCGCTTTCGGTGTGGCTGGCGATCAAGGATGCGATCTCTGCGGTCGCCAACCATGAAATCGAGCCGGAATTCTCGCTCCCCGCGACCAACGAGGCAATCCTGCTATCTCTGGAGAACCTGAAGAAACAGGCCGAGCGTACACTCGTCTCTTTACCCGCAGCCTCGTAGGAATGCATACCAGGACGCTCCGCGTCCCGGTGCTTCTTTGGGTAGCCGCAGCCTTTAGGCTGCGGTCCGCGACCTGAAGGTCGCGGCTACCGGGTCCCAAACGTAATGATGCTGGTTCAACATGCCTGAAAATTCTTCAACGCTCATACTCCGCAGCCGCAGGGTCGTGACACCCGAAGGCGTGCGGGAAGCGTCTGTTCTCATTCGGGACGGCATCATCGCGGATATTCTTTTCCCGGGTTCTATCGGAACGGGCGGAATTCCTGAAGGTGCGTCGATCGAGGATGTGGGAGACTCCGTCGTCATGCCGGGGCTCGTCGACACCCATGTCCACATCAACGAACCGGGCCGCACGGAGTGGGAGGGGTTTGAAACCGCCACGAGGGCCGCGGCCGCAGGAGGTATCACAACGCTTGTCGATATGCCCCTGAACAGCACTCCTGTCACCACGAGTCGCGCCGCACTTGAGAAAAAAATCGAAGCTGCAAAGGGGAAGCTGTCCGTCGATTGTGGATTCTATGCGGGGATCGTTCCGGGCAGTAGAGGCGATCTCGACGCGCTCATCGGCGGGGGAGTCCTGGGAGTGAAAGCGTTCCTGATCCATTCCGGGATCGACGACTTCCCGAACGTCCGGGAGGCGAATCTGAGAGAAGCGATGCCGCTGATCGCGCGCGCCGGGCTTCCGCTCCTCGTCCATTGCGAACTCACTCCCGGTGAAGCACCTGTTTCCGCCGGAACAAACCCCAGATCGTATCCGGAGTATCTTGCCTCCCGCCCCCGCCGGTGGGAACACGACGCCATCGATTTGATGATCAGGCTTTGCAGGGAATACAGTTGCAAAGTCCACATTGTTCATGTATCTTCAGCAGATGCTCTCCAACGCCTGGAGGAATCCCGCAAATCCGGGTTGCCGCTGACCACAGAGACATGCCCGCACTATCTCTATTTTGTCTCGGAAGAAATCCCGGACGGGGATACAAGGTTCAAGTGCGCGCCTCCGATACGGGAGCGTGAAAACCGGGACCGTCTCTGGAACGGCTTGAAACGGGGGGTGCTCGATTTTATCGTATCCGATCATTCCCCATCGCTTCCCGAATTGAAGCATCTCGGGACCGGAGATTTTCAGAAGGCGTGGGGCGGCATCGCCTCGCTGCAACTGGGGCTTTCGATCGTCTGGACCGAAGCGGCCGCGCGGGGATTTTCGTTGTCCGATGTGGCGAACTGGATGTGCAGCCGCCCGGCGAAGTTTGTCGGACTGGAAACGAGCAAGGGAACCATTGCCCCCGGCAATGACGGCGACCTGGTCGTCTGGAACCCCGAAGAGGAGTTCACCGTCGAACCCTCGATGCTCTTTCATAAACACCGGATAACACCCTACGAGGGAAGAAAACTGCGCGGCAGGGTGGAAATGACGTTTCTCCGGGGACGAAAGATTTATGAGAGGGGCGAATTTAAAGGCCCTCCGGCGGGAACAGTCCTGCTCCGTCAACAAACCAAAGCTCTTTGAATGACTGCGACAGCAACCAATGACATAGGGACCCCCGCCGGGCTGGTCGATCTCGCCTCAGAACGCCTGGGCGGAAAGGTGTTGATGGCGAACGACGAATTCTTTGCCCCGAAGGAGAATCTGATAAAGGCGGGGCGGGGCGTCTTTATTCCCGACAAATACACGGATCGTGGAAAATGGATGGACGGGTGGGAGACGCGCCGCAGGAGGACTCCCGGATTCGACTGGTGCGTCGTTCAGCTCGGGCTCTCCGGGATCATACGAAAAGTCGACATCGACACAAATCATTTTCTCGGAAACCACCCGCCCCAGGCTTCTCTCGACGCGGTGCGCAGGGAAATAAACTCACCGTTTGATCCCGAGACGGCGCAGGAATCTCCCTGGGTCAATATCATCCCGCAGTCGCCCCTTAACCCGGGCTCACAGAACCTCTTCGATGTGACCGATACCAGGCCCTGGACCCACGCCCTGCTCAAGATTTTTCCGGACGGAGGCGTCGCGCGGTTGCGGCTCTACGGAAATGTCGTACCCGACTGGTCGCGCGTTCGCCCGGGTACGCTCGTCGATCTCGCGGCGATAGAAAATGGCGGTGCGGCCCTCTCGTGCAGCGACATGTTTTTCAGCTCGATGAACAACCTCATCATGCCCGGCCCTCCGGTCAACATGGGTGACGGATGGGAAACGAAGAGGAGGCGCGGACCCGGCCACGATTGGATCATTATCCGTCTCGGCGCTCCGGGCACGGTGGTGAAGGTGGAAGTCGACACGACTCACTTCAAGGGAAATTACCCCGACACATGTTCCATCGACGCCTGTCACTCGAAAGCCGCGTCGGCGTCATCGAATGCGGACGCCGCGGGGCTCCTGGCCGAGTGGAAGGAACTCCTCCCCGTCACCAAACTCGCGGCCGATACGAAACACGTCTTCGAAAAGGAACTTAGGGCGATGGACGCGGTCACGCATATCCGTCTCAACATCCATCCGGACGGCGGCGTCGGGCGGTTGAGAGTCTGGGGAAAGCTCAAGCAGGCCTGATCAAATCGATGACTCTCGACTCCCTCAACGCTCTTCCATCCGATGAGGCCCGCGGTGAATTTCTCCGCTGCTGTGGATCGCACAGGTGGGCGGAGCTGATGGCGGCGCGCCGCCCCTTTCCGTCGATGGAACTATTGCTCACACGCGCGGAGGAA
Organism: Bacteroidota bacterium; assembly: GCA_036522515.1. Taxonomy (NCBI): domain Bacteria; kingdom Pseudomonadati; phylum Bacteroidota; species Bacteroidota bacterium. Next base: position 90,951 of record DATDFQ010000041.1, on the reverse strand, counting down.
TGCTGGAACGGCCTCTCCCACGAAGATTGGAAGGAGGCTTTTTCACATCATCCCAGGATCGGAGATGTCGGGAAGCTGAGGGAAAAATTCGCGGCAACCGCAGAATGGGCCTCAAAAGAGCAATCCGGTGTCGCCCAGGCCACCGATGAGGTGTTGCAGTCACTCGCCGCTAAAAACCATACCTATGAAAAGAAATTTGGTTATATTTTCATTGTTTGCGCCACAGGAAAAAGCGCCGCGGAGATGCTGGACCTGATCGAGGAACGGATCGGCAACGATCCGGGAACCGAGATACGGATCGCGGCGGACGAACAGTCGAAGATCACAAGACTGAGGTTGGACAAACTCTGTGAGCTGAGCTAGAAAAATGGATAATACCATTCCGAGGGAAATCATTGAAAAACGAATCGTTTTGATTCGCGGTGCCAAGGTGATGTTGGATTTTCACCTGGCTGAGTTGTACGACGTGGAAACAAAGGCGATCAATCGCGCTGTGAGACGTAATGCAGAGAGATTTCCGACCGATTTCTGCTTTCAGATCTCAGTTGAGGAGTGGCAAAGTTTGAGGTACCATTTTGGTACCTCAAGCCGTTCCCAGTGGGGTGGCCGACGATACCGGCCCTTCGTTTTCACTGAACAAGGTGTCGCGATGCTCTCGAGTGTACTAAAGAGCAAACGAGCCATTCGGGTCAATGTTGAAATCATGCGTGCTTTCGTCGCCCTTCGCGAAATCCTCGCCAGCAATGCTGAGCTTGCCCGCAAGCTTGATGGATTGGAAAAAAGGCATGACGAACAGTTCAGGATCGTCTTCGAGGCGATTCGTCGGCTGATGGTGCCGGCAGAAAAGCCGAAACGGCAGATTGGTTTTCGAATTAAAGAACCACGAATAGTGTATACTGCCTGCGATGAACAATCAGCCGGGGTACGGTAAGTGAAAATGTCGTTGAGCCAGGAACTCGTTAAGCATATCGGGGCAACTCTCCTCGACGCGAATACCGCCTTCAACAAGCTCTACCCGGGCGAGTCGGACGCGCGCCAGCCGGTCCAGACGGTCTACGGGGGCGCACAGCTCTTCAAGGCCGATTCCGCCCGCAAGCTCGGTGCGGTCGCGCTCCGTTTGCTCCAGGAATATGCGCCGACCGCGGCAGCCTTTTCGAAGGCCCTCCGGTTGAAGGGAACCCCTGCGCAACAGAAGATTCTCTACAACCGGATCGTTGAGAAGCTCAAGCGCGAGCCGGTCGAGGATTTCCGTATCGATTTTGAGGACGGTTACGGGAATCGCCCCGATACCGAGGAAGACGGACACGCCGAATCGACGGCCGCCGAAGTGGCCCTGGGGATGCGGGAGAATGTGCTCCCGCCGTTCATCGGGATCCGTCTGAAGCCGTTCACCGAAGAGCTGAAGGAACGAAGCATCCGGACGCTCGATATCTTCGTCTCGACGCTCGCGACCCGGAGCGGCGGGCGCCTGCCGTCTAATTTTGTGGTGACGCTCCCCAAGGTCGTCCTCCCGGAACAGGTCTCCGCGCTCGTGGACCTCTTTGAAGCGCTGGAATCGAAACTTTCAATGGAACGAGGGAGCCTCAAACTCGAGATCATGGTCGAGACTCCCCAGTCGATCCTGAACTCGCGGGGAGAGTGCGCGTTGCCCGCGCTCATCGCGGCCGCGAAGGGGAGATGTGTCGCGGCGCATTTCGGCGTCTACGATTACACGGCGTCCTGCAATATCACGGCCGCGTATCAGACCATGGATCACCCCGCGTGCGATTTTGCGCGCCATGTGATGAAGGTTTCGCTGGCGGGGACGGGGATCTGGATTTCCGACGGCGCGACGAACGTGATGCCTGTCGGGCCGAACAGGCCGGCGGCCGGCAAGGCCCTCTCCGCGAAACAGGCGAAGGAGAACAGGGAAACCGTCCACCGCGCGTGGCGTCTGGGATATTCCCATATCATGCACTCCCTGAAGCACGGATATTATCAGGGATGGGATTTGCACCCCGCCCAGTTCCCGATCCGGTATGCCGCGGTCTATCGTTTCTTCTTCGAGGGGCTCGATGCGGCGTCGCTCCGTCTCAAGACATTCGTCGAGAAGGCGGCCCAGGCGAGCCTGATCGGGGAAGTATTCGACGACGCGGCGACAGGCCAGGGCTTGTTGAACTATTTTTTGCGCGGGATCAATTGCGGCGCGATCACGGAGGATGAAGCGCGGGCGACGGGCCTCAGCCTCGAGGAAATCCGGGGCCGGTCTTTTGTCAGGATTCTCGCAAACAGGAAGAAGAGCGCACAGATACCAGCGGGCCACCGGGACAGGGAGGGAAAGGCATGAAGAGTCAGATTACCACGCACGTTCTCGACGTCGCTCGCGGAAAGCCGGCGGTCGCGCTCAAGGCGGTTCTTGAAATGTTCACGGCGGCGAAGGAATGGAAGGAGCTCGGCAGGGGGGAGACGAACACCGACGGCCGGATTCCGGACCTTCTCTCCGAAGAAACCCGGATCGCCGCCGGCACCTACCGGCTCACGTTTCTCACGGAATCCTATTTCCGCTCGGTCGGATCGGAAGGGCTCTATCCGTTCGTCTATGTCGTATTCGAAGTGAAGGAGCCCTCGTCGCACTACCATATTCCGCTTTTGCTGAGCCCCTACGGATACTCAACGTACCGGGGAAGCTGAACAACTCATCTCACGCAGGCTGAAACGATGGAAGATCTCTACGGTACCATTCTGGAGTGGCTGAATCTGGCCGCGAGGTGGATCCATGTGTTCGCCGGCATCATGTGGGTCGGACAGACATACTTTTTCACCTGGCTCGACGGCCGCTTTACCGAAATGACGGGCGAAATGACGGGCGCGGCGCCGCCGAAAGACGGGGATGACAAAGTCTGGATGGTCCACAGCGGCGGGTTCTATCTCGTCGGAAAACAAAAAACTCCCCAGTTCCTTCCCCGCACGCTCCACTGGTTCCGCTGGGAGGCCGCGATCACGTGGATGAGCGGTGTGGTGCTCCTGTTTCTCGTTTATTACAACGGCGGCCTGATGCTGAACGAGAACATGGAATCGACGGTTCCGATCATCGCCGGGATCGCCGCGATCATCGTTCCGTGGCACATCTACGACGCGCTCTGGAAATCGAAGCTCTCGCGGAATGAGGCAGCCTGCGCCGCGATTTCGTATGCGCTGCTCGTAGGGGTGATCTTTACGCTGACACGCCTCATGGACGGCCGCGCGGCCTACATGCACGTGGGAGCGATGCTCGGCACGCTGATGACCGCCAATGTCTGGATCCGGATTCTCCCCGCGCAGCGCAAGATGGTCGCGGCTCTCAAGGAGGGAAATCCACCCGATATGACGCTTGCGGAGCGCGCCAAGATGCGCTCGAAGCATAACACGTTCATGGCGGTTCCGGTGGTCTTTATCATGATCAGCAACCACTACCCGGTGACATCCTACGGCGATTCCCTGAACTGGGTGATCCTGTCCGTCCTGATCCTTGTGGGCTGGGGCGCCGCGAAAATCATACGAAAGGCATGACCGGGATGGACGAGTTCATGCAGGCGGCGATCGACGAGGCAAGGAAGGGCTCCGCCGAAGGGGGAATCCCCATCGGTTCGGTCCTGGTCCGGGCCGGGAAGATCATCGGCCGCGGACATAACCGGCGGGTCCAGGAGGGAAACCCGATGAAACACGCGGAGATCGACTGCCTCATGAACGCCGGGAGAGTGGGGACCTACCACGACACGGTTCTTTATTCGACCCTGATGCCGTGCTATCTCTGCGCGGGCGCGGTCGTGCAGTTCAACATTCCCCGTCTCATCGCCGGCGAAGCAAGGACCTTTCCCGGCGCACCGGAATTCATGCGCGAACACGGTGTCGCCGTCACGAACCTCGATCTGGATGAATGTGTTGAGATGATGAAGGGGTTTATGAAGGAACACCCCCGGTTGTGGGATGAAGACATCGGAAAATAATCGCCTCGGCGCCTCTTCGCGCTGCACCTCGAATTTGAATTCTCATGGATCTCTTTGAAGAAATAATCTCCGCTCTCCGGGCGGAAGAGCGGGTCATGCTTGCCACGATCATCTCGACGACCGGTTCGACTCCGGCGGCCGCGCTCTCTAAGATGCTCGTGAAGCAGGGGGGAGTCGTTTCGCTCGGGACCGTGGGCGGCGGCTGCACCGAAGGGGATGTTCTGCTTCACGCCGGCCGGTTGCTCCCGAAGAACAGGGCGGAGATCCTGACGTTCAGTCTCGACGAAGACGACCTCGAGCACGGCTTGATTTGCGGAGGGAGCCTCGACGTCCTGATCGAACCGGTTTCAAGAGAGCGGATACCGCTCTTCGAGAAGCTGAAACAGATCCGGGATGAAGGCGAAGATTGCATCCTCGCGACCTGGCTGGGCGCAACCGGAGAGATCCGGGAGAAGGCCATCCTCACCGGCGGCCCGGGAAAACCGGTCGAGGAGAGCGAGGCCGCGATCAGGGTTTTGGGGTGGATCGACCGTTCCCGCGACGCCGATGGTTGGACCTCCCTCCTCGAAGCGATACCCAGGGTTCAAAAACGGAGTGAAACGGTCAAGGTCCCGACAGGGGAAGGCGCGATCATTCTGGAACCGGTCGCCGGGGCGCCGGGCCTCCTGATTTTCGGAGGGGGGCATGTGTCGAAATATATTTCCCGGACCGCAGCCATGGCCGGGTTCCGCGTCACGATCATCGACGACCGCGATAAATTCGCGAACAGGGAGAGATTTCCGGAGGCGAGCCGGGTCCTTGCATCCGATTTTCTTGAAGCGTTTCAGAAGATCGCGGTCAAGCCCTCCACCTACATCGTGATCGTCACCAGAGGCCACCGCCACGACGAGGCGGTCCTCGGCGCGGCAATCGGCACGCCTGCCCGCTACATCGGAATGATCGGCAGCAAGCGGAAGGTGCTCGCGACGTTCGAGCATCTGGTCGAGCGCGGAGTTTCGCCGCAGGAGCTCGAGCGGGTCCATGCCCCGATGGGCATCGATCTCGGGGCCGTCACGGCGGAAGAAATCGGGATCAGCGTGGTTGCGGAACTGATCGCAAAGCGCCGGGGAGCAAGCGCCCCGTTCCATGCCATGATGCAAACGGCGAACCTCACCGGCCGTTTCCAATCAACCTAGGCGTTTCCCATGAGGAACTTTCTCTGTATGATGTTGCTGATGAGCGCCGTCTCCGCACGTTCCCAAAGCCCCGCCGTCATCGACGGCGCGACGCTGATCGACGGCAAAGGGGGTCCGCCCCTCGGGAACTCCGTCATTGTGCTCCGGGGCCGCAAGATCGAGGCCGCAGGGCGCAAAGGAGAGGTTCCCGTGCCGGAAGGCGCACGGGTGATAGACGGGAGGGGAACATTCGTCATTCCCGGTCTCATCGATTGCCACATCCACTACGACTCCCCCCGGGATCTCGTGCAATTGATCGCCTGGGGGGTGACCTCGGCAAATTGCATGTTCGAATCGACGGACCAGGCGCTGGAAATGGAGCGGATGACTTCAGGGGATTCCGTTCATGCGCCCCGCATCTACGGCACGGCGCCGATCTTCACCGCCGTTCACGGATGGTGGTGGGGAGAAGGGTTTCCGATCGACTCGTCCATCAACCGGTTCCCCGGCGCTCCGGAGGAAGCGCGCGGGCTCGTCGGCAAAGCGAAGGCGAAAGGGATAAAGCGGATCAAGCTCATGTATGATGATATGGGCTGGTGCCGCGACCCGCTTCCGAAACTGACGCGGATGCGGGAGGACGTCATGCGGGCGCTGATCGCAGAGGGGCGCGCTTCGACGCTTGTCTCCGAAGTTCACGCGCCGAACCTAAACGATGCTCTCGCCGCCGTCGATGCGGGCGTGTCGGCCCTCGCGCATGGGATCCTCGATGCGCCCTTCGACTCAGCCGCGATCGGGAAGATCGTGCGGGGAGGCCTCTATTATATTCCCACCTTTTGCGTGTTCGAGTTTCTTGCCGATACGAAAGGATTCATGAGCGCGACTCTCTCGGAGGCCCGATTCCACGACGCGCTCCCCGAAGCCGCCCTCCGCCGCTATACGGGGGAGGAATACTACGACCATTATCGCACGACCTATCCGAATATTTCATTCGTACGATCGCACCTCCCCGTCCTGCGCGACAACATGAAGCGGCTCGCGGAACAAGACGCGAATGTCGTGATGGGGACCGACATGTGGGCGTTCCCCGGCATCGGCGCTCATCTGGAACTCGAATTCATGGTTCAGGCGGGGATGACGCCGATGGAAGCGATCGTCTCCGCGACCTCTCGCGGAGCGAAATTTCTGGGAGAAGGCGAAGTGAAAGGGACGATCGAACCGGGCAGGGAGGCGGACCTGCTCATCCTCGGCCAGAACCCTCTCGACGACATACGCAACACGCGTTCGATCCGGCAGATTGTCAAGCAGGGAAGGCTGTTCGACCACTCCGCTCTCGTCGGGGAATCGAAACGATGAGCGGGAGGCGGGACACTCTCCTCGAATGGAGGAAGGAGTTCCCCATTCTCGAGACCTCAACCTACCTGATTTCCAACTCACTCGGCGCGATGCCGCGCGGGGTCTACCGGAAACTCCGCGAGTATGCCGACGCATGGGCGAAACGGGGGGTTCGCGCCTGGTCGGATTCGTGGTGGGAGATGCCTCTGGCCGCCGGAGATGCGATCGCGCCCCTCATCGGAGCCGGGCCCGGCGAACTTTCCATGCACGCGAACATCTCACTGCTCCAGGCGATCCTGATCTCCTGTTTCGACTTTCGGGGAACCCGCAACAGGGTTGTCATGTCGGACATGGAATTCCCATCCAACCTCTATGTTTACCAGAAATTTGCTGGCCGGCTGGGAGCCCGTCTCCGGGTGGTCCGCTCCGATGACGGCATATCCGTGCCGACGGAAAAGCTGCTGGATGCGATCGACGAGAGGACCAAACTCGTCCCGATCTCCCACGTCCTCTTCAAGAGTGCCTATATTCAGGATATCCGCGCCGTGGTGCGGAAGGCCCACTCCTGCGGAGCGATCGTCATTCTCGACACTTACCATTCCGTGGGGATCATCCCGGTCGATGTCCGGCAGCTCGGCGTCGATGTGCTGGTCGGGGGCGTCTTAAAATGGTTGTGCGGCGGCCCCGGCGCCTCCTTCCTCTGGATGCGTCCGTCGCTTCGAAAAAAGCTCCAGCCGGCGGTCACCGGGTGGTTTGCGCACCGCCATCCGTTCGCGTTTGAGACCTCCATGCGCTACACCGGAGGCGCGGGAAAATTCCTGAACGGAACCCCCTCGATCTCCGCTCTCGCCGCCGCCCAGGTCGGACCGGGAATCATCGCCCGCGCGGGAATGGAAAACGTGCGCCGGAAATCGATGCGCCAGACCGCCCTGCTCATCGGCGAGGCCGAACGGCGCGGGTTCGCCGTCCGTTCGCCTCTCGATCCGGAGCGGCGCGGAGGAACCGTGACCGTGCATGTGCCGCACGCGCACGGCGTCTCTCGCGAGCTGATCCGGCGGAACATCATCGTGGACTACCGCAGGGGGGCGGGGATCCGGCTCGCCCCTCATTTCTACAATTCGGATGAGGAGCTTCTCGCCGTCATGGAATCGATCGAAAACATCCTTCGGACGAAGGCCTACCGGAGGCACGAGGGCAAATCGTACACGGTGACGTGACAGGTTGCACTTCAGGAAGGCCGGGAGTATATTACTGGCAAGTATCTCACCTTTCCCATGATTACTGCCCGCGAAGCACTGGACATCATCCTCGAAACGGTTCGCCCGCTGGGGACGGTTTCCCTCTCGATCGAGGGAAGCCTCGGCTCTGTTCTGGCGGAGGATATTGTTTCACCCGGCTTGATTCCCCCCTTCGACAATGCCGCGATGGACGGATTTGCCGTGCGGTCCGGGGACGCGGTCCGGGTTCCGGTCACGCTGACTCTCACCGGGGAGGTTCCGGCCGGCTCGATCGCCGCATCGCCGCTGCGGAAACTCGAGGCGATGAGCATCATGACCGGCGCCAGGATACCGGCCGGGTGCGATGCTGTCATCCAGCAGGAATGGACCGGGAAGCCGGATGAAGGGCATGTGACACTTCTCCGCGCGGTGCCGCAGGGTCACAACATCCGCCGGGCCGGCGCGGACGTTCAGGCGGGAGCGACAGTTCTCACGCGCGGCTCTCTCATCCGGCCGCAGGAAATCGGGGTCCTGGCATCTCTCGGCAGGAGGTTCATTGTCGTTCACCGGAAACCGTCGATTGCCATTCTCACGACAGGATCGGAGATTGTGGATATCGACAAGCCGCTCTCCGAAGGAAAGATCCGGAACAGCAACGCCTATGTCCTCGAAGCCCTGGCGAAGCAGCTTGGCTGCGAATCCAGGCGTCTGGGGATCGCTCCGGATGAACCCGGCGAACTCAAGAGGATGATGACGGAGGGGCTTGAGGCGGACATGCTCATCACATCGGGGGGCGTATCGGTCGGAAAGTATGACCTCGTGATTTCGGCGTTAAACGAGCTGGGCGGCAGCGTGAAATTCTGGAAGGTCAATATCAAGCCGGGAATGCCTCTGATGTTCGGCCTCTTCCGGGAGAAACCGGTCTTCGGACTGCCCGGCAATCCGGTCTCTTCGATGGTCACGTTTCTCCAGTTCGTGCGGCCGGCACTCGCGCGGATGATGGGCCGCGCGGCCGGGCCGCCGTTACGGTTGCATGCGAAACTGGAGGAGGAGATCAGGAAGCAGGACGGCAAGCGACACTTTGTGCGCGGGGTTCTCTCGAGCGACAACGGGACCGTCAGCGTGCGAACCACCGGCTCGCAGGTGTCCAATATTCTGACCTCCCTCTCGAAGGCCGATTGTCTGATCATCCTTCCGGAAGAGCGGGATCACTTCCCCAAAGGAGACGAGGTCGAGGTGGAACTGCTGTGATACGAGTGAACGTTAAATTTTTCGCGGTAGCCCGCGACGTCGCCGGGATGGAGGAAGTGACGCTGACGATGCCCGAGGGCTCGACTCCCGCAGACGTCCTCTCGTCTCTCGAAGTCACATACCCGCGGTTCGGGGAATGGAAGGGGCATTTGCGCGTGGCCGTGAATCAGGAATACGCCCCCGGAAAGGTCACCCTGAAGGACCGGGACGAACTCGCCATTATTCCCCCCGTGAGCGGGGGGTGAGGGGGAGATAAAGATCGAATGATCGAAATTACGGACAAAGAGATTGACGTTGCGAACGTGATCCGAAGCGTGCACGACCCGGCCGCGGGAGGGGTCGACATCTTCATCGGTACGACGCGGAACCATTCCAAAGGAGAGCCCGTTCTGGGGATGGAATATGAAGCCTACGTTCCCATGGCGCTGAACATGATGAACGAGCTCGCCGAGACCGTCAGGTCGAAATGGGAGATCATGAAAATTTCGATTGTACACAGGATCGGCCGGCTGGGAATCGGGGACCCGAGCGTCGTGATCGCAGTTTCGGCAGCGCATCGAAAGGAGGCATTCGAGGCATGCCGGTTCACGATCGACAAGCTGAAGGAATCCGTCCCGATCTGGAAGAAGGAGATTTTTGCCGGCAGGGAGGAGTGGGTGGGGGAGCCGAACCCCCGCAGGACCCCCGATTAACGCACCGGATTCGAGCGGCGCCCGGGATGTCGATTCTTAAGAAAAAATAATGTTCAATTAGTTGACTTTGGCAGCCCCGTTTCCTAAATTTCCGCCGAAAACAATTAACCATTCCGCAGTATCATTGCCACATTTGGAGGGTTGTATGAAGAAGATTCTCGTAATCATGGCTGTCCTCGTTGCGTTCGTCGCGATGCAGAGCCGTCTCCGTGCACAGGATTCGACCGGCGCGGCGAAAGAGGAAAAGAAGGGTGAGATGATGGAGAAGGCGGGAGAGAAGATGCAGGAGAAGGGCGAGATGACGAAAGAAAAGGGAGAGATGATGAAGGGAAAAGGGGAGAAGATGAAGGCAAAGGGAGAGATGATGGAGAAGAAGGGTGAGATGAAAGCCGGCGAGGAGATGGAGAAGGCCGGCACGAAGATGGACATGAAGGGTAAGAAAGCGATGCACGCCGGAAAGAAGACGGAGATGAAGGGTAAGATGATGAAGAAAAAGGGAGAGATGATGGAGAAGAAGGGTGAGAAGATGAAGGAAGAGGTGAAGGAAGAGGCGAAGAAGGTCCCACCGGGCAACCAATAGACCGGTCAATATTCTTGTCAAACGGAAAGCGATGGCTCACACATCGCTTTCCGCATTTATAGGGGATACCCGGGCGAACTACGATGCCGGACGAGCGAATCGCTGATCACACATCAGGCGGGACCAAGCACTCTCAATTGAGAAGAAGGCTTCTCAAGCTCTCCCCCTTTCTCCTCCTCGCGGGGTGCGATTACAGCGCGGGGGGAGGGGTCGGATCGTTCCTCACGAAGTTCCAGCAGTTCAACGACTGGGTCCAGTCGAAGATGTTCAACCCCGCCAGCCTCTCCCCCGAAGTAGCCGACGCCGATCTGACCCCTCAGGACGGGTTCCGGCTGAACAGTTACGACACCGACGAACCGGAAATCGACCTCAACGACTGGAAACTTTCGGTCTCGGGCCTCGTCGCAAAACCGGGAAACTATACGCTGGACCAGATCGCCGCGCTTCCCCGGAAAGTGATGAATACGAAACATTGCTGCGTCGAGGGGTGGAGCATGAACGTCAAATGGGGCGGCACCGCCTTGAAAGATTTTCTTGAAATGGTGGGAGCCGATCCCGCCGCGAAGTACGTGTACGTGGAGTGTGCGGACGATTACTATACCACCTACGACATGCCGAGCGCGATCCACCCCCAGACTCTCCTCTGTTTCATGGCATACGGAAAACCTCTTTCAATCGGTCACGGAGCTCCGGTCCGGATCACGATGCCCACAAAACTCGGATACAAGAGCGCAAAGTGGGTCAACCGGCTCGTCGTCGCGAACGGAAAGACCGGAGGTTATTGGGAAGACCAGGGATATGATTGGTTTGCAGGGCTTTAAATCCGGAACCCGTGCGAGGGTCAACCTTTTGCTTCTCGCGGCGTGGCTCGTGATCTCCGCAGCCGGATGCGCCGGCGCCGGAAGCGACAAGGTCCTCGTGATCGAGAAGACCAGGAGCTATCACCGTGAGGAGTGTCCCCGCGTAAAGATGGCCGAGGCCAGGGTGATGACTCGCGATGAAGCCCTCGCATTGAACTACCAGCCCTGCCCGGATTGCCGGCCCGATGCGCGGAGGTGAAGGCATGAACCGACCGGACCGGGAGTATCAGCATCCCTTCATTATCCGGCTCACCCACTGGCTGAACTTCATCGCACTCGGGATCATGGTCCTGAGCGGATTGCGTATTTACAACGCATCGCCGATCTGGGAATTCCTGAAGATCCCCCCTTCTCTGACGCTCGGAGGATGGCTTGCCGGCGCCCGGCAGTGGCACTTTTTTGCGATGTGGCTCTTTGCGGCAAACGGGATCGTGTGGGTCGCCTACAATATCGCCACCCGACACGGCCGGCAGACGACCCTCTTCTCGAAGAGCGACCTCCCGGGCATCCTCCCGATGATTCAATACTATCTTCGGATCAGAACCGGCCATCCTCCCGCGAAAAAGTACAACGCTCTCCAAAAGGCCGCCTACACGTCTGTCTCCCTCCTCGGTCTCGGCGCGCTCCTGACGGGGATTGCGATCTATTGGCCGGTTCAGTGGAGCGGGTTGACCGCGTTCTTCGGGGGGTACGACACGGCCAGAGTGTGGCATTTCATTTTCATGGCAGCTCTCGTGCTCTTCTTCGGGGGGCACCTGCTGATGGTGGTGATCGCGGGGTGGAGTAATTTCGTCTCCATGATCACCGGGTGGAAGAAGAGCGAAGTTCCGCCCTCACCGCCCGAAGAACCGACTTCCCCCTAAACCTCCCAGTCTGTCATTCTGGCAATCATCTGTAATTGTCCTCCTGAGCACATTCGCTTCGCTCAGTGTAAACTCCGCGAAGGATCTCATGCGTTCGTGGAGGGGGATCCTTCGGTCGCGTTGCTCCCTCAGGATGACAATTTACGCCCTGATCAAATACTGCAGCTTCACGAAATATTGCGTTGCCGTTTCTTGAACTCCAAACGGCTCGCCGAAGTCGAACATTGTGTACGTGGAACCCAGATAGAAGATTGTGTACGGGCTGAGTTTGTAGCTCACGAGCGGATAAATGTCGATTCCCCGGCTGAATTCATTATACTGCCCGATCACGCGCAAGAACAGCTCCTTCGAGAATTGAAAGATGCCCGTTGATCTTGCAATGTAGCCGTCGTAGAACAGGGCGTCCGTGGCAACACTCGAAAGCCTGGCGCGGGAATAGGAGAGATCGACTTCGAGTTGCGAGGTCGGTTTTACCTGCGCCGACAAATAGATGTTGTGCCCCGTCCCCATTTCGGGCGTATCGGATCGCCTGATAAATTTTCCAAACGAGCCGTCGAACGAAAGAGTCAGGAAACTCGAAGGGCGCGAGAAGATTGAAATCTCCCCCCTGTGGATTCCGTCGAACTGCACTCCTCTGAACAATTCGTCGTTGACCAGGAAATACGTCAGATTTACGGAGGTCTGGGCTTTCAGCTGAACGTACAGGTTGGGAAGCGCCCACGTTTCCTTTCGTATGTCGTCGTAGTTGAAATGGAGGCCGTTGTTCATCGAGATCGACCACTGGTCGACCACCGCTCCCGTGGGATGAAATGAGAGCGATTGGTTCAGGAACAACATACGGGTATCGTTACTGGGCACGAACCCGTCCTGAGCCTGAAAGGCGGGCGATCGATCGAGATACTGGATTCCAAAGCTATAGACATTCGCGTTGCGCTGAAAGTTCAGGTTGGTGGCGATTCCGCTGAACTGCTCGCCGTTAAATGTCGCATTATGTCCGGTGCTGCCGAAGGTCCTCGCGTCGGAGAAGACCGCAGAGTCGTTCACTTCTTTTGTGTCCGAGAAGAAGAGCTCTCCACTCAAGTAATAGTTGTCCCAGAATTTGTAATTTCCGTCAATCCCTCCGACGATATTGTGCGAAGTCGAGGTGCTGCGGGTTGTCAGCATTCCTCCGGCAAACGCCTCTTTCCCGAAATCATACCGCGCGCGCGCCACATTCGAGAACGATTCGATATTCGTCGCGACGTAATCGCTCGTTTCCTCGCCCGGGATGATGTAGGGGGTGTTTCTGTCGGATGCCGCCAGGTAGGCGTAAGAGAGCGATCCCGCCTTGCCGATCACACGCGCCGCGCCGATTGGATTGTTAATCGTTCGGGAGTAATAGGTCTGTGTACGGTTTTGGAACATGTCGGCGCCGAGGAGAAAAAAAGGACGCTTCTCGGAATAGAACAGGGCGAAGTTGGAATTCACGCTGATCTGGGCCGCATCCGATTCGACCTGGCTGAAATCCGGGTTGATGGTCCCCTCGATCGCAAAGTCAGGGGCGGGTGCGTACCGCATTCCGCCACCGACCCGGCCCATCAACTTCCCGTTTTGAAACGTCGAATTCGGAACGGAGTTGTCCTCAACGGATCCTTCCTGATGACCGACGACATACGGAAGAAAATCGAGGGCGGCCGACGGTTGCACATCTCTGACCCCTTCGATCACGCCTCCCTGGCAGGGGAGGCAGGGATTATCCCGGTCGAGACGGGCCCAGGACATTTGCACCCTGCTCGCCCGCGGGTAGTTCCTGATGAATTCCACCACCCATCGTTGCTCGGGTGTCGAGGGAAAACGAATACTCTTGATGGGAATCGCCATCTCCGCGGTCCATCCCGACGAGTCGATCGCGCCGGCCGACGCCCAGAGCGCGTCGAAACTTGCGTCCTCGTTGTTTGCCGCCAGAAGGAGGTCGCCCTGGATCCCGTACGGGTTGACCACGATCTCGTATGATCTCTGATAGTCTCCGTAGGTGTCGAGCATCACCATCACCCAGTCGTCGTCGAAGCATTTATCCCGGTCCGTGATGTGAGCGCGGATCTCGGAGGGCCGCGAGTCCCGGCAGTCAAAACCGAAATAAACGAAACGTGAATTATAGATCATCTTCACGAAGGTTTGCTGGGGAGCGGGTGTATTGTCCCCCGGAGTCACCTCATATTTGATCTCGACAGGTTGGGCGAGGCTCCAGCCCGGGTCGTCCAGTCTGCCCGAGAGCCGGATATCAGAGTCTATTCTCCTCGCCTCGATGTTCAGCCTGACGGAATCGGGAGGGCTGCCCGAAAGGGCGAATCCATGGACAAGGAGGAGGAGAAGGCATGACACGGGTAACTTCGGTGAGAGCATGAATCGCCGGAGCGTGGTGGTAAAAAGAGACGGATTACCATTCTCCTACGTCACGGATCCCCCTAAAGTTTCATTTGCCGGCCGCCCGGTTTACGGCCTGATACCGGGCGATGAGTTGATCGAGCTGGATCCCCGCCTGTTCCCGTACGGAAGCGGCAAGTTTGGTTGCACCCACCACTCCCATCACTGACGTCGACCCGGTGGTGCCGAGGGTTGCGCGCGAAGGCTCGCGGGAAAGCTGGACTTTTTGGATGACACTCAGCTCTATAGTATAGGTATATTGGGAGGTTCCGAATTTCAGTGTGTTGACTTCCAGATAGAGCTCTGCGCCCCCGGCCGAATCGACCCAGCCCGCCTCGGGAATCACCCTGATTCCCGCCGTCTTCAGCTTCAACTCGGCGTCAGCCCGCAGCCGGCCCGCGTTCAAACCGCCGCTCTCCGTCCCCGGACTCAGCTCTCCTATCGACACCGCCAGGCCCGTCACACCGAGCAGGGAATTGGTGCTGATCGCCTCCGTAATCTGCGCGGAAGCGGAGATGCGGCTGAAATGAATGAGCGCAACAAGCGCAAGAGTGTTCAACAATGTGCGTCGCATGAGTCCTCCTGGAAATTCACCAAGAGTACGAAATTCGGCCCATGGAAACAAATGCGGGCAGCGCCCTATTTTGTCATCCTGAGCGAAGCGAAGGATCTCGTAGATCGGAAAGACGAGATCCTTCGGTCGCTACGCTCCCTCAGGATGACATGTTTTCTCGTTCCCATGCTCCGCGTGGGAACGAGTAAAGAGTTGAAAGATGCTGACCAGGAGCATGTCAGCATGACGAGGTGGAGAGACGTTCAGCCAAATTGAGACACCGCCGGAATTTGCAAATCGTCTGATTAACTTTTATCATTCGGCAACAGGTCCGCCTGTCCTTTCCCCAAACCGCCGATGGTGAACGGCTATGAACGATCGACCTCCCGTCACGAACGCCGAAATCGTACAAGCCCTCCGGAAAAACTGGCGGGCAGAGAAAGAAAGCGCGCAACTCTACCGGGAGCTTGCCGGTTCCGAGAAAGACACAAAGAGGAAAGCAGTTCTCCTGCGTCTGGCGGAAGCGGAGGAACGGCATGCAGCCCGCTGGGAAAAGAGGCTCTCGGACGTGGGAGAACGCCCGCCGACGATAAGCGGCAACCTGAAGAGCCGGTTGAGCCGCTGGATCAACAGGCATGTCGGAAGCGACGTGGCGATCAGACGCCTGGAGGCGGCGGAGGAGAGAGACAAAGCCCGGTATGAGACTCAGCAGGAACGGGCGCTCTCCGGCGACGCCGAAGCTCCGTCGATCTTGCAGGAACTCGCTCTTGAGGAGAAGGCGCACTCAAGGGTGCTGCAAAACCTGCTGCCGGACCTGGGGCCCAAGACTGCGCTCGACCTGATGCTGAGGCGGGAACGCTGGCATGTGCGCGGCGGATCGTGGATCGCCGATGCCATCTACGGAGTCAACGACGGGCTCGGCGCCGTGTTCGGGATTGTCTCCGGCGTCGCTGGGGCGACGAATAACCAGCAGCATATCGTGCTGATCTCGGGGTTGGCGGGCATGATCGCGTCCGCCCTTTCGATGGGGGCAGGGGCCTACCTTGCAGTCAAGAGCGAACGCGAGGTCCACGAGGCGGAGATTTCCCGGGAGCGGCGCGAAGTGGAGGATGATCCCGAGGAGGAGACGGAGGAGATGGCGCTCTTCTACCAGCTTCAGGGCTTTGAGCCGGAAGAGGCGAGGCGCATGGCCGAGAGGCTCGCGCAGGATCCGGAGCAGATGGTGAAGGCCATGGCACAAAGCGAGCTCGGGCTATCAGAAATGACGTTCCGTAATCCGTGGAAATCGAGCGCGTCCGCCGCCATCTCGACCGCGGTGGGTGCGTTCATACCGATTATCCCGTTTTTTTTCCTCGGCGGGTTTCCGGCAGTCGTGGCGGCATTCGCGATCAGCATCGTCGCCCATTTCGCCGTAGGCGCGGCCAAGTCGATTCTGACGACGCGAAACTGGCTCGCATCGGGGATGGAAATGACGTTCGTCGGGATCCTCGAAGCGGGTGTGACGTACGGGCTTGGCTCGATCTTCGGGGCTTTGGCCTGATAGCGAAAGGTAATGTCTCCGTATCCCCGTTCCGCCGCGCTGCGGCGAAACGAGCGCGACCTGAAGGTCGCGCCTACCGATGCATCGGGCCTGGTAGCCGCAGCCTTTAGGCTGCGTTTGTTCGGCTCGGCACTTGAAATTCATGCGCTAATGCGGGGTAGATCCCATTGACAAATACCCCTCCTTGTTCGTACATTATTATGTCCACACCCCGTGGATGCGCATGACCCAATCAGCCTCTCACATACTACAGGACACCTTCGGCCGCACGGTGAACAACCTGCGCATTTCGGTCACCGACCGGTGCAATTTCCGCTGCAAGTACTGCATGCCGGAGGAGGGGATGGTCTGGCTTGACCGGCGGGAGCTCCTGACATTTGAGGAAATCTCCCGGCTCGTCCGTATTTTTTCCGGACTGGGGGTCAAAAAAATCCGGTTGACGGGCGGGGAGCCGCTCATGCGGCGCGAACTGCACCTGCTTGTCGAAAAAATTGCCAGGATCCCCGGGATCGAAGACCTGGCGCTTACCACGAACGGCTTTTTCCTTGCGGAACAGGCGCTCGCGCTCTGCAAGGCGGGTCTCGGCCGGATCACCGTCAGCCTCGACTCCCTTCAGCCCGGAAGGTTCTCCGCCATGGTGCGCCGCGACTATTTTCAGAAAGTCTGGGATTCGCTCGAGGTGGTCGAGAAGCTTCCGCTGCGCCCGATCAAGATCAACGTCGTGATTATCCGCGGAATGAACGACGACGAAATCGAAAATTTTGCGCTACTTTCCAGAACGCGCCCGTTCCATGTCCGCTTCATCGAGTTCATGCCGATCGGGGCGGACGACGGCTGGTCGATCGAAAAAGTCGTCCCCTCGAAGGAGATCGTCGAGCGGATCAATTCCGGGAAGCATAAGCTTGTCCCCGTCGAATACCACGGTGCGCAGCCTGCCGACCGCTACCGGTTCGAGGACGGGGCGGGGGAGATCGGTTTTATCAGCTCCGTCTCGGAACCGTTCTGCGCTTCCTGCAACCGTGTCCGTCTCACCTCGGACGGAAAACTCCGCACATGCCTCTTCTCGCTCCACGAGACCGATCTGAAAACCATGATGCGGAACGGCTCAGGTGATGACGAGCTGCGCGACACCATTATCGGCGCGGTCCGGTTGAAGGAGGAGGGGCATCTCATCAACCGCCCCGGCTTCGTCAGACCCGAAAGGACGATGAGCCAGATCGGCGGCTGACCGATTTTCTGCCACTCCCGCAACGTCCCCCCCGTTTGATTTTGGCTCCGCCCGGTTGTACTTTAGAGCAGTGGTCGCGGCAGGCGCCCCGATCGCACCCGGGATCCAACTTCCACTTACATCGAGCCAATCCCCCTCCATGCGAGACGTCTCTTCCAAATCGAGCACATTGCGAAGCGCCAAAGCTTCCGCGGTGTTGAATGTGGACAAATCGACCATCGAAGCGATCCGTTCAGGCAATGTCCCGAAGGCGGATCCCCTCGGGGTCGCGCGGGTGGCGGGCATCCAGGCCGCAAAAGGTACGAGCGTGCTGATCCCTTATTGCCACCAGGTGCCGCTCGATCATGTGGAGGTGACAGTGGATCTCGAAAACTCCCGGATCGTCGTCAACACGGAGGTGAAGGCGATCTGGAAAACCGGCGTGGAAATGGAGGCCCTCGTCGCCGCATCGGTCACGGCGCTGACCCTCTACGACATGCTGAAGGCGATCGACGAAGGAATGGAAATCCAATCGATCCGGCTCCTCGAAAAGAAGGGGGGCAAGTCCGCCCTGAAAGGCACAGGGGAGGGGTTGACCGCCGCCGTGCTGGTGATGAGCGATTCGGTGAGCAAGGGGGAAAAGGAAGACGCTTCCGGAAAGCTGCTTGCCGAGAAATTGCGGGGCTTCAAGTTTCAGGTTCCGGTCTATAAAGTACTCCCGGACGACCGGGCGGGAATCGAAATGGAATTGAAAGAACTCGCAGACAAAAAGCAGATCGATCTGGTGCTGATGACCGGCGGAACCGGGGCCGGGCCGCGAGACGTCACGCCGGAGGCGACGCTTGCTGTGATTGAACGCCGCCTCGACGGCGTCGAAGAATCGTTGCGGAGCTACGGGTCGGACCGGTTGCCGACCGCGATGCTCACACGCGGTGTCGCCGGTATCCGGGGGAAGACATTGATCATCAACCTCCCCGGATCGAAGCGAGGGGCGGAAGACGGGATCAATGCGCTCTTCCCGGGCATCCTCCACACCTTCAAGATGATGAGGGGGGAGGGACACTAGGGCGGTATGGCGCTCTTCGATCCGAAAAAGCGCTTCGTCCCGGGCATCAACTCGTTCGGGAAGCCGAAGACGCCGCCCGGCCAGGTGGCGACCGCGAAGTTTCCGGTCCTCACCTACGGCGATACGCCCGAGATCGATACGAACTCGTGGCGGTTCAGGGTCTGGGGCGAAGTCGAGAAGCCTCTCCTCTGGACATGGCAGGATTTCATGAACTTCCCGCAGACGACCATACGTGCGGATTTTCATTGCGTGACCCGCTGGAGCAGGTTCGACGACGATTGGACGGGGGTGCTGTTCAGGGACCTTGTGAAGCATGTGGGGATGAAACCCGCGGCGAAATTCGTGATGCAGCACGCCTACGGCGATTACACCACCAACAACTCGCTCGACATTATGTTGAACGAAGACGTCATCTTCGCACACACGTTCAACGGCCAGCCCCTTCCCGCGGCTCACGGCGGGCCCATGCGGGTCTTTACGCCGCGCCGGTATGCGTGGAAAGGCGCCAAGTGGGTCAACGGCCTGGAATTTCTCGTCGAAGACCGGCCGGGATTCTGGGAGTTGAACGGTTATAACACTCCTGCCGATCCCTGGAAGGAAGAACGATTCGGATAGCTTTGACGATCGCGATCCTCTTCCTTCTTGCCCGGGAGCATTCACCGGCGTCGGAAACGTTGCGGGGATACGTCCGCGCCACGCCCTTTCCCACCTGCACCAACCGGTGCGACCTGCTCCAGCTCGAGCCCGACTCCGGATACTCGGAGGTGTTTCTCACCCGCGACCTCAACTCGACGGTCAATCTCACGAACTACCTCGACATGCACGTGCAGGTGACCGGGTTTCGGGCGGGCTGCGGCGGATGCCAGGACCTGTTCGTCTCGGTCATCGTCGTCCTGGGAACGAATGGAGTCGATGACGAACTGTTCCTCCCGGGCTCGTCCCTCCTCCGCCAGAATTATCCAAACCCGTTCAATCCCGAAACCATCATCGAGTACTCTCTCGCGGCAAGCGCGCATGTCAGGCTTGCCGTCTTCGACCTTCTCGGGCGGGAGATCTCGACTCTCGTCGCGGCCGAACAGGGGGCGGGAGTCCACCGAATCGTATGGCACGGTTCCGGACAGCCCACGGGAATCTACCTCTACCGGCTGAGCACATCCGGGCCCGGGCAGAGTGCTCTGATTCAATCAAAATCGATGATCCTCCTGCGCTGAGCGCGCCCACCCCCCTTGTGCTTTTGGTATTTTTTTGTTAGGTTACCCTCGATGATCAGGCGGATCCAAGGGCAGTCGATAACGAATCCTGCTATTTCCGGTTAGTTTGAGGATCAGCCATGGAACCAACAATTGTCGCGCTCTCCCTCCTTGCCGGCCTTCTCCTCGTCCTTCTTCTCAGACGCCAACGATCCCCCGTCAATCCGGACGAATCTTCTCTGATGCTCGGGTTACAACAGCACGTCGAATCGCTCCGAGCTGACGTGCGCACCAGCCTGCAGCATATCACCGAGAACGTGAACAGGCAGCTTGCCGCCGTGACCGAGCAGATGCAGTCGCAGACGAGCAGCGTGGGATCGAGGCTCGACAACGCGGCCAGGCTCATGGGCGACGTCGAGCGAAATCTGGGCGAGCTGGGCAAGGCGACCCTAGAAATAAAAGAGCTCGGACAGAGCGTGTCGAAACTTGACGAGCTGTTGCGCGCGCCGAAACTTCGCGGCGGGCTGGGCGAGTATCTCCTCGAAGACCTTCTGAAGCAGGTCCTTCCCGCCGGGCACTTCGAAATGCAGCACCGGTTCCGGGACGGGCAGATCGTCGATGCGGTGATCAGGACGTCCGACCGGCTGGTGCCTGTCGACTCGAAGTTCCCGCTGGAGAATTTCCGCAAGGCCGCCTCCGCTTCCGACGAAGCGGAGAAGAGAAGCTCTCAAAAGGCGTTCACCGGAGACCTGAAAAGACATATCGATGCGATCGCGGCGAAGTATATTCTTCCCGACGAGGGGACCTTCCCGTTCGCCCTCATGTACATCCCGTCCGAGAATATCTACTATGAGCTCATCATTAAGGACGACGGGTCGAACGGCGCGGGAATTTACGACTATGCCCTTGAGAAGCGGGTCATACCCGTTTCCCCGAACAGTTTCTACGCCTACCTCCAGGTGATCGCGCTCGGCCTCCGGGGTCTCTCCATCGAACAAAGCGCCCGGGAAATTCTCTCCGCCCTCGGACGATTGCAGGGAGACGTCGGCCGCGTTCGCGAGGTGTTCGACACGCTCGGGTCCCACCTGGAAAATGCCCGCCGGAAATACGCGGAGGCTGATAAGCGCCTCGCCGCCTTCGAAGGAAGACTCGAAACCATCACCGACGACACTGTGCCCGCGCGAGGAGCTCAAGGCCTGCCGGGAACGGTACAGGGGGAAGTGCCGGTCCTGGAAGTTGAAGAACCCATCATTCGCTGAAAGGGGAAAGCGATGTATCTAAAAGTTCATCCGGAGAATCCGCAAGGGAGACACATCGACCGCGCCGTGAGCGTTCTGCGGGACGGGGGAGTGATCATTTATCCGACCGACACCGTCTACGGGATCGGGTGCAGCATTTATAATACGCGCGCGATCGAAAGGATTTACGAGATCAAACGGCAGGACCGCGCCAAACCGTTCAGCTTTATTTGCAGCGACTTGAGTCACATCAGCGAATATGCCAGGGTTTCCAACCCGGCTTTCCGGCTGATGAAACAACTGGTTCCGGGGCCTTACACATTCATTCTCCCCGCGACCAGTCTGAAGCAATTGCCCAAGAGCCTGATTTCGAAACGGAAAACGGTCGGCATCCGTGTGCCGAAAAACAACATTTCCGTCAGCCTGGTTCGCGGCCTGGACCATCCGCTTCTGAGCGCGAGCATTGCCAACGACCTGGGCGAGATCGTGAGCGACCCCGAGCTCATCAAGCGCCAGTATGAATCGGCCGTCGACCTGATCATCGACGGAGGGAACAGCATGGCGGAGCTCTCCACGATACTCGATCTGACAGAAGAACGGCCCGTCGTCGTGAGGGAAGGTGCCGGGGATGTGAGCATGCTGATTGCGGCATAACGGAGAAACCTTCGACAAGGAGCCATGTATCTAAAGAACAAGGGCATGTACCTGAATACAAATAGCTTATCGCTGACGGAACGACGCTCGATCATCCACGGGGAGAAACTCGAGGTGGTGGTGGTGTACGCCGACCTGCGCGGGTTCGCGCAATGGTCGCTGACTTCGACGGCCGCGGACATTACGCGGATTATCGAGGTGGTCTACGACCGCGTCATCCAGCTCGCCTTCTTTTACAAGCACACGTTTCACAAGTTTCTTGGCGACGGATTCGTGCTGATCTGGGAGGTGAAAGACCACGGGTCCAGGGCCGAGGCGTTGCACTGGGCGATGGCCGCCGCGTTTGAAATCCACAAGCGGTACTGGTATATCGCGCAGCAGCTCCGGTTCCCCGCTCCCTCGGGTTTTGGCATCGGGATTTCCTGCGGGGAAGTGGTCCGGATCGATCCCGAAACGTTCATTCCCGAATTGAACGAACCGGACTTCGTCGGATACCCGATGAACAGCGGAGCGCGGCTGCAGAAGCTTGCCGGACCCTACGGGACGGTGATCGACAGCGCCGCGGCGGAGATCGCCCTCAATCACCCCGAGCGTGTGTTGCGCGCGAACAACTCCATTCTCTCTCTCCAGATGCTCAGGCCGCACAACAAGGCGGTCGCGGTGGCGAGCAAGTTTTCCGGTTTGAACGAAAGCGACGTCTTCGGCTTCCGGTATGTCGTCTGGCCCTACGTAAAGAACGCGCTCTGGCGCGTGGACGGAAGAGCATGACCGGAGCGGCGCCGGTCACCTCGGGTTTCATGCGGGGCGGAATGGGCGTTCTGTCGCGCCATCTCGGTCTCGGCATCGCCGGGGCGGCCGCAACGTTCACCATCGGGATGTTCGGAGGGAGATTCTGGTGGGGCCAGCTCCCCGGGTTTCTTCCGGTGGCGATCGCCCTGGCGTTATCCGGCTGGGCGTGTCACCGGGTCTGGACCGCGAGCCTCCTCCCGCTCCTTCACGACGCGGCCGGGTGGAAGGCCGGATTGTCGCGCATTCCTTTCTGGTTCATGGCCGGCGGCATGGGGACGGTGGCAGGGCTCCTGATCGCGAAAGAGTACGGCATGCTCGACTTCCCGGACGTACCGGTCAAGCCGTTTTTTACCTCCGGCGCCGGCGCATATACCGCGGTTCAACTCGTCGCGACACTCGTCGCAGGGGCTTTCATGAAAAGAAAATTCCGATGATCGCCTCCGGGCCGGACAACGGATCAATTCCGCGCAAAGGCGCATAAGTACGACAAAGGTCGAGCAACATAAGATGATCGAGATGCTCAACGACTACGTGCACAAGATGAGCCGGTTCGATCTCGACGAGTTCGAGATGATGCGCAAACGGGACCGTGACGACGAGGACCTCGACGGGATCACCCGCCATCGTCTCACGGAACTCTATTCCCTGTACGTTCCGGAGCGTCTCCGCCGGTAATTCGTGTACTCACGGCTTCCTGTGAGCCGTGATTTCAGACCGCAACTCCCGACGCCATGCCTGTCATTCTCAAGAAGAATCATCCCGGAGCCGTAAGCGATATCCAGGCTGAGATCCGGAAACGCCTCGCGCGCGGTGCGGGCGCATCGTTTATCCATGTCGTTCCGACAAAACGCAAGCTCCGGGACGCCCAGCGCGAGTTGCTGAGAGAGGTCCCCGGCGGCGCCGCGCTCTCATTTCACCTCTTTACGCTGGAAACACTGGCGGCGCAGCTTTTCTCGCTCATCTGTTCGCCGCGCCGGATCATCTCGGGCCCCGCCCAATCGGTTCTTGTCAACGAGGCCGTCCATTCCCTCAGAAATTCGCTCCGGTACTTCCGCATCCCCGCCTCGAACCGGCTCCCGAAGGGCACGCTCCAGAAGCTGGTCGAGGTGATCAACACCTTCAAGGAGAAGGGAATCTACCTCCCGGTCCTCCATGCGGAGGTCGCCGCCTCGGAGCCGGGCGAAGCGCTGAAGCTGCGGGACATTCTCTCGATTTATGAGGCGTACGAGACGAGCCTGGGGGGGAAGTTTGTCGACCCCGCAGGGATGCTCAAGAGCGTGAACGCCGAATGGGACCCCGCGGTCAGCCCGGCAAAAGTCCGGACTCATTTCACGGGCGTCGATACGATCATCGTTTCGGGCTTCGACGAATTTTCCGATCCGGAACTGACGATGCTCTACAACCTCTCCGAGCCGGCAGGGACCGGGATGCTGGTCTCGTTCGACTACCATCTCTCCAACGAGGAGATCTTCGGGCATCTCAGGGAAAACTACCAAAAGTTCCTTCAGATGGGGTTTGAGAAAGTCGCGCTCCCCCGCGCCAGGCGTTCCACCTTCGAAGATCACATCAGGCACCATCTCTTCCGGCGCGCCCCCGAACGTTCTCGTGAAAGCCCCCCGGCCCCGAAGGGGAGCGCCGCGGGCGCTCCGCCCCGGTTCGACTGCCGCGGGAAGGTCTCGTTGATGTACGCGCGCGACCGGGAGCAGGAGGTCGAGACGATCGCGAAACTGATCAAGTGCCTCGCCCGGGAAAAGCCCGGGCGCGACCTCAGCAGGATCTGCGTGGCGACCTACCAACCCCAGCTTTATGCGAAGCTGTTCCGCGAAGCCTTCGAGCGGTTCGGAATCCCGGCGAACGTCACGGACCGATACGCGCTCGATCAATCCCCCTTTGTCGTCGCTCTCCTTTCCCTGTTGGATGTCCATGAACGCAATTTCCGGTTGAGGGACATCATGCGGGCGTTGTCGAGCCCGTATCTTGTCGTCGCTTCGGGCGACGCGCAGATCGACGCGGGGAATCTCTACGAGGTCGGCACGCGCCTGAAGATCCCGGCAGGGCGCACCTCCTGGGACCGCCGGATTCAACAACGGCTGGTGGAGATCCGGGAGGAGCTCTCCGCCTCGGGGGACGACGGTGAGGAGGCGAAGCTGCGGCATGAAGAGAGCCTCCTCCGGAGGGCGCTCAAGGATATCGAAAGCCTCTCGGCGCTCCTGAAGCGCTTCGGCACGCGCATGAACGCCGGGCAATTCAGGGACCGCCTCCTGTCGCTCTTGAAGGAACTGCGGGTCGTCGAATGCATCCTGAAGCTTTCGCCCGAAATCGCCGGGACCGACCAGATCGAAAAGGACGCGAGGGCGTATGAAAAGTTCGTCTCGTTTCTGGATGAGTTTCTGGAAATCCTTTCCCTCGAGCGGGGCGTTTCCGCGGTCGAGCCGCTCTCGTACTTTATCGACCGGCTGAGAAGCGCGGTTTCGGACGTCCGGTACAATGTCCGGCAACGCTACGGCAAGGGGGTCGTCGTGACCTCGTTTGACGAGACCCGAGGACTGAAGTTCGAAGTCATGATCATGGCCGGACTCGCCGACGGCGAATTTCCGCCGGCCTACCAGCCGGAGATCTTCTTCAGCACCGCAAGGCGGTTGAGGGATGAACGGTACCACCTGACGGAGCACCGGTATCTGTTTTACCAGGCTCTCACGAATTACGAGGAGCGTCTCTATCTCACGGTCCCGAGGTATGACGGCGAAACGCAGATCGTCCCCTCTTCGTTCGTCGACGCCCTGCTGAACGTGGCCGAGCTCGACGATCTCCGGAAGGAACTTCCGCGCGAATTCTCGGAGAGAATCTACAGCGAATTCGACCTGCTCTCCCATCTCGGGGGGGTGTACGGGAGGGACGCCGCGACGGGGATCGGGCCGGCGGAACTTGTGCCGGAGAGATGGGCGGGGTTGAGAACGGGGCTGGTCGAATGCCTCGGGCATATGCGCCATGCGATGAGCGTCGAGCGGAGCCGCACGCTCCTTGCGGCGTTGCCCGAGTACAACGGACGGATCCTCGCGCACGTCGGGCCGGAACACCGGGCCGCGCTCGAACAATTGCGGGCCGGCCTTTACTCCGTCACGCAATTGGAGTCGTTCGGAAAATGCCCCTTCCAGTATTTCGCCGACAGGGTACTGCGGCTCAACGTCATCCCCGATATCGAAGAGGGTGTTTCCCCTCTGGAGCGGGGCGGTATCCTGCATGAGATTCTGTTCGAGTTTTATCTGGACCGGCGGAACAGGTCCCTTCCGCCGCTCTTTTCATGCACCGAGCCGGAATTTCAGCAGTCGACGGCGGATCTGCTCGCGATCGCGGGCCGCCGTTTGACGGAGCTCGACGCGGTCGCGGACCCCTTCTGGGAACTCGACAAGGAGGCGATCCTCGGTTCCGGGAACCGCAAGGGGATGTTGAAAGAGTTGCTCGAGATGGAGCGCGATTCGACGGTCGAAGTCAAGCCCGCGTACTTCGAAGCGGTGTTCGGGTCGCGCACGGCCGCGGGAGATGCCGTCGATCCGTCGTTTCAACTTGAAGAGCCCGTCACAGCAGGCCTCGTGCGGCTGCGCGGAAGAATAGACCGCATCGATATCGGCGAAAAGAGTTTCAGAATCATCGATTATAAGACCGGCGCGAGGCTGCCCGACCGCCGCGATATCGATCTCGGCATCAGTCTCCAGCTTCCCGTCTATCTCCGGGTCGTGGAACAACTCCTCGCGGCGAAGGAGACAGGAGAGAGGACCGGGGCCGCGGGCCTCTACTACTGGCTCCGGGATCCGGTGAAGCAAAAACTCGCCATCGGAAGCGCGGAGCATCTCGAGGAAGTGTTTATCGCGACAAAGCAGAAACAGTTAGTCGGGACGGATGAAGACCTGAGGAACATCATCGACCAAGCGATCCGCTTCGTGAACGACTACGTCGATCGCATCTCGAAGGGCGAGTTCCCCGTCGAACCGAAAACGCCGGAGCGAGTTTGCCCCTCCTGCTCCTTCGGCAGCGTCTGCCGGATCAGGGCGATCAGACTGCGGGAGACGGCGCCGTCGGGGTGAGATCCGCTCTTAACGATGGCATGTTACTTTTGATACGGAGGAAATATGGAAGATGAGGTTCTGGACGAGGAACTGTCGATGATGTACGAGGAACCCGGGAAGGCTAAAGTCCTGGATTCAAGCACATTCCTGAGGCCGCTGAAGCAGCTGAAGTTAAGAAAACCGGTCTTGATCGACGTGTCGCAGACGGTTAAGGAAGCGCTGACGCTCATGCAGGTGAAGCAGGTCGGGTGCGTGCTCGTGACGCGGGGTGTGAGCCTTGCGGGAATCATTACCGAGAGGGATCTCGTCTCAAAAGGGCTCGCGCGGGGGGTCGGTCTCGGCGCCGTCAAGGTTCAGGAGTTCATGACCCCGGACCCGGTGACGCTCCAGCCGGAAGACAGCGTGGCGTTTGTCCTGAACGCGATGCATGTCGGCGGTTACCGGCATGTCCCCATCGTGGACGAGCGCAACCGGCCTCTGGCGGTCGTCTCCGTGAAGGACATTATCGGATTTATCGTCGAAAACTTTCCCGAGGAGATCCTGAACCTTCCTCCAAAACCGATCCGCAAGACCGAACAGCTGGACGGGGGATGAGCGTTGACCAGGGCGACTCATACCCGCGGCCGGGCGATCATCGAACCGGAGTTTCTGCTTGCCGGGTACAGCGCAGGTTACTTTCCGATGGCGGAATCCCGCAACGGCGAGGTGCGCTGGTATTCGCCCGCCTTGCGTGGAATCATTCCGCTCGACGAGTTTAAGGTCTCCCGCAGTCTCAGCCAGACTCTCCGCAAGGAGACCTTCGGGGTGAAATTTAACACCTCGTTCGAAGCGGTGATGCGCGCCTGCGCCGGGAGGGAGGATACCTGGATTTCCGAAGAGATCGTGCAGAGCTACCTGCGGCTTCACCTGCTCGGCTACGCGCATTCGGTCGAAGCGTGGAAGGAGGGCGTTCTCGCCGGGGGATTATACGGAGTCGCGCTCGGAGCGGCATTCTTCGGGGAGTCGATGTTCAGCCGCGAGCGGGATGCCTCGAAGGTCGCCCTTGTCCATCTCGTCGAGCGGTTGCGGAAGCGGAAATTCGAACTTCTCGACACGCAGTTCGTCACTCCACATCTCGCCCGCTTCGGGACGATCGAAATTCCGCGGAGCGACTACCTTGTCCGTCTCCGGAATGCGATCGGGAAAAAGCGCTCCTTCGCGGGTTGACAAGAGACGCGGGAGTGCCTATATTAGCGGCTGGAATTTGTTTGTCACCCTGAGTATTTGTTCGTCATCCTGAGTCCCGCCTGCGCGGGATAAACTCCGCGAAGGATCCCGTCGTTTCGGCGCAGAGCGCCGAGGTATGCGTTCCCACGCAGACCGTGGGAACGAGAAGAACAGACAGATTCTTCGTCGCTTCGCGACTCAGAATGACAACGAAGGTGTATCATCCACCGTATGAGAGGTTCCCATGAAGATCACATGTGCCGCCGTTATCGGCTTCTTATTCCTGAGCGCAGCCGGTTTGCGCGCTCAGACACCCGCCCCGGCCTTCGTCGCCGTAAAATGCGGGCGGCTGATCGACGGGAAGAGTGACAAGGTGCGGGAGGGCGTCACGATTCTCATCGAGGGGAACACCATCAGGAACATCGGCGGCGAGATACCCCCGGGGACAGAGGTGATCGACCTCAGCTCGGCGACGGTCCTCCCGGGAATGATCGATTGTCATACGCATGTCCTCCTTCAGGGCGATATCACGAGCGCGGATTACGACAACCAGCTCCTGAAGGAGTCGATTCCCTACCGGACGATCCGCGGAGCCGTCGCGGCGCAGGCCGCCCTGCGTCATGGATTCACCACGATCCGTGACGTTGAAACCGAAGGGGCGATGTACGCCGACGTGGATATCAAAAAGGCGATCAACAACGGCATCATCGACGGCCCGAGGATGTTCGTCTCCACCCGTGCGCTCGACGTCACCGGAGCCTATCCTCTCCTCGGCTATTCCTGGGAGCTCCGCATGCCGAAGGGGGTCCAGGTGGTGGACGGGCCCGACGAATGCCGGAAAGCGGTCCGCGAGGAGGTTGAATATGGCGCGGATTGGATCAAGGTCTATGCCGATAGGAGCTATTACTTCACCCCCGAAGGGGATCTACACAGCATCCTCACCTTCACGTACGACGAGCTGAAGACGATCTGCGATGAGGCGCATAAACTCCATCGAAAAGTCGCCGCGCATGCGGTCGGTATCGACGGGATCGAAAACGCCCTGAGGGCGGGCGTCACGTCGATCGAACATGGCGACGGGTTCAACGACGAGTTGATCGCGCTCGCGAAGCAAAAAGGGGCCTGGTGGTGTCCGACGCTCTTCGTGACGGAGTACGTCGCGGAAGGGAGAGCCGCGGAGGGGCGTCCCATCTATAAGCAGATGATCCAGCATCAGCGGGAAGCGTTCGGAAAAGGGGTGAAAGCGGGCGTGAAGATCGCCATGGGCACCGATGCGGGAGGGTTCGCGTGGGACATCAACCAGGCGGTCGAGTTTAAACGGATGGTCGATGCGGGCATGACTCCCATGCAGGCGATCAAAGCCGCGACATCGGCCGCGGCCGATCTCCTGGAAATGAACGGGAAGCTCGGGGAGATTTCCCCCGGCGCGCTCGCGGACCTTGTCGCCGTTCAGGGAGATCCTCTCCAGGACATCACACTTCTCGAGCAGGTGAGGTTCGTCATGAAAGATGGCAAGGTGTTCCTCAACGATCTGAAGGTGGGGAAGTGAGACATTCCGGGATCCTCCTTTTGTGTTACGTGAGTTTTTTTCTCGCTTCGAATGTCCGCGCGCAGGACACATCCGCCGCGGGCGCGGCGGGCGCCATCCGCGCCCTGCTGGACCTCCAGTCGAGGGCGTGGAACAGCGGCGACATCGACGGGTATATGAAAGGCTACTGGGAGTCGGACAGCCTCCTTTTCACGAGCGGCGGAAATATCGAACGGGGCTGGCGCGCGGCGAGGAACAAGTACAAGCGCAGTTACAGCACGCGGGCGCTGATGGGAACCCTGACGTTCTCGGAGATCGAAGTCCACCTGTTGTCCGGCGAATCCGCGTGGGTCTTCGGCCACTGGATGCTTGAGCGGGAAGCCGGCCGCCCCCACGGGGTGTTCACGCTGGTCCTTCGGAAGTTTCCGGAGGGGTGGCGGATCGTGCATGACCATACCTCCGCCGAACTTCCGAAGCCCACATCGAAAGGAAAGAAATAGGAATGAACCGCGCGGTCTACGAAACGAATTTTCCGGCTCTCAAACTCCTGAGGCGCGGCAAAGTGAGGGACATCTACGACCTCGGTGAACACCTCCTCATTGTCGCGAGCGACCGTCTCTCCGCCTTCGATGTGATCCTCCCCCAGCCGATCCCCTCGAAGGGGAAAGTGCTGACACAGATATCCAATTACTGGTTCGCGGCCATGCACGATATGATGCCGAACCATCTCGTGCTCACAGACGTCGCGCAATTTCCCCCCGAGTGCGGTGAATACGCGGAAGAGCTCTCCGGCAGATCGGTCGTGGTCAAGAAGGCGAAGCCCCTTGCGGTCGAGTGCATCGTTCGCGGGTACCTCTCGGGATCGGGTTGGAACGAGTACCGCAAATCGGGCACCGTCTGCGGAATCCGGCTTCCGGCGGGGCTCGTGGAATCGTCCAGGTTGCCGGAAGCGATCTTCACCCCCTCGACGAAGGCCGAGGTGGGGCACGACGAGAATATCACGTTCGAAGAGGCCGCATCGATTGTCGGGCGGGAGATCGCGGAAAAGGTCCGCGATGCCTCGCTCAGGTTGTACAGGCGCGCCTGCGAGATCGCCGAGCCGAAGGGGATCATCATCGCGGACACGAAGATGGAGTTCGGATTGATCGACGGCACCCTGATTCTGATCGACGAGCTCCTCACCCCCGACTCCTCCAGGTTCTGGCCGAAAAGCTCCTACCGTCCAGGCATGGCCCAGCAGAGTTTCGACAAGCAGTTCGTCCGCGACTATCTTCTCTCGGTCCACTTCGACAAGCGTCCCCCCGCGCCGATGATCCCGGAAGAGGTCATCCGGAAGACGTCGGAATTGTACAACGAGGCTCTTTTCCTTCTGACGGGGAAAAAGCTGCAATAGGGAACCGAAGGGCCTTCCTTCCCGCGTGGCATCTGACCGCATATTTTCGTATCTTCGGCAATCACAGCGTCGACCTCAGGCAGCACAACAGGTCAGAACCGCTCGCTTTCACCCAAAATCCACTATTCACGCTTCATCGAAAGTCCATGGAGGACATTATGTTCACCCGTACGTTGTGGTTCCTCGTGCTTTTCCTCGTCCCGGCTCTGGCGGCCATTGCGCGGGACTCGAAGGATACCAAAATCTTTCCGTACCAGATCAATCAGGTGACGCTCGACAACGGCCTGAAGATCGTCTCGATTCCGTTCGACAGTCCGGGCATCGTCGCCTACTATACGGTGGTTCGCACCGGATCCCGGAACGAAACCGAGCCGGGGAAATCCGGCTTCGCCCATTTCTTCGAACACATGATGTTCCGCGGAACCGAGAAGTATTCGAAGGACAAGTTTACCGCCGTCCTGAAGGAGATCGGCGCGGATAACAACGCCAACACTTCCGACGACCGGACGCTCTATCACACCGTCGCGAGCTCGGCCTCTCTGGAAACGATCATGGACCTGGAGTCCGACCGCTTCATGAACCTCAAGTACACCGAGGAAGATTTCAAGACCGAGGCGGGCGCAATCCTCGGAGAATACAACAAGAACTCATCGAGCCCCTTCCAGGCGATCGACGAAAAAATCAGGGAAGCCGCCTTTGAGGCGCATACGTACAAGCACACCACGATGGGATTCCTGAAGGACATCCAGGACATGCCGAACCAGTACCAGTACAGCCTCACGTTCTTCGACCGGTGGTACCGGCCCGAGAATTGCGTGGTGGTCGTGGTCGGCGACTTCCAGCAGGACAAGCTGATCGAGCTGGCGAAGAAATACTACTCAGCCTGGAAGCATGGGACGTACAAGCTCGAGGTTCCGGTCGAACCTCCGCAGACGGCCGAGAAAGTCATCAACATGCCCTGGAAGTCGAAGACCCTGCCGATCGTGGCGCTGGCCTATCACGGGCCCGCGTTCAGCGACGAAGTCATCGACGCGCCGGCAATGGACGTTCTCTCGCAGGTGGTCTTCTCTGAAACGTCCGAGTTGTACCGCAAGCTCGTCGTGGAAGAACAGCTTGCCGAATTTGTCAGCGGAGGCATGGACGCGAACCGGGACCCCGGCCTCTTTTCTGTTTTCACCCGGATCAAGGATCCAAAGAACATCCCGACCGTCAAGGCCGCGATCCTGAAGGCAATCGAGGATGCCAAGACGAAACCCGTCTCCGCCGATCGGCTCGCTTCGATCAAGTCGCACATCAAGTATGAATTTGCGATGGGCCTGGACAACGCCGACCATGTCGCAAACGAGATCAGCCAGTACATCTGGCTCACCAACAACCCGGAGTCGGTCAACAAGGTCTACGCCCTCTATGATACGGTGACCCCGGAAGATATCATGACGGTGGCGAAGAAGTATTTCACCGATCCCAATCGCACGGTGCTGGTGATGACCCAGCAGGCGCAGGAGGTAAAACAATGAAACCGGCACGAATCTTTCTCACGCTGATGCTCGCTACGATGGCAATCACGACTATCCTCACGTCCACTCTCTTTGGCCGGGATGAAGCAGGTTTGAAATTCACGCAGCTTCAGAGCCCGAACTCTCCGATCATCACGTTCCGTATCATTCTGCGCGCCGGTTCGGCGAACGATCCGAAAGGGAAGGAAGGGCTCAACGCTCTCACCTCCTCTCTGATCAGCGACGGCGGCACGACGGAACTGACGTACGCGCAGGTGGTGGACAAACTTTACCCGTGGGCCGCCGGCATCCGTGTGCAGCGGGACCGCGAGATCACCACCTTCATCGGCAATGTCCACCGGGACCACCTCGACGGGTTCTACAAGCTGTTTTCGGGTCTCCTCCTTCACCCGCGGTTCGACCCCGCCGATTTCCAGCGGGTCAAGGACCTTGCGCTGAACTATCTGCAGAACTCTCTGCGCGCGACCAACGACGAGGGCCTCGGCAAAGAGGCGCTCAATGCAATGATGTTCGAGAATCACCCATACGGCAACCCCGAGGCGGGAACCGTTCAGGGGGTCACGTCGATAACGCTCGATGACATCAAGAACTATTACGCGAAGAGCTACACGCAGGCGAACCTCTGGGTCGGCCTCGCGGGGGGATATCCGAACTCGCTCGTCGAACAGATTCGGAAAGATTTCTCCAGCCTCCCGGCGGGAACACCGGCCGAGGTAGCCCTGACGAAGCCGGAGGAGATCAAGGGGATGGAGGTGCTCGTCGTCGAGAAGCCGACCCGCGCCTACGCCGTCTCGATGGGATATCCCATAAACGTCACGCGGAAGGACAGGGACTTTTACGCCCTCCTCGTCGCCAATTCCTATTTCGGAGAACACCGCACGTTTAACGGCGTCCTGATGAACCGGTTGCGCGGCGACCGCGGGCTGAATTACGGCGACTATTCCTATGTCGAGCGCTTCGTGGGCGGTCTCGGAAGCCCGTTTCCCGATTTGAACACCCCGCTGCGGCAGCAATATTTCAGCATCTGGCTCCGTCCGGTGCAGCCGGAGAACACCCACTTCGCGATCCGGGACGCGCTGTTCGAGCTCAAGAATTTCGTCGAGAAGGGGATTTCAAAGGAGAACTTCGAACAGACCCGGAAGTTCGTGGTCAACTACTCGAAGCTCTGGTCCTCGACGATGAGCCGTCGGCTCGGATATCTGATGGACTCCGAATTCTACGGCTCCGATTATTATATCGACCGGATCGAGCGCGAGCTGGGCACACTCACCGTCGAAGAGGTGAACGCGGCGATCAAGAAATACCTGAATCCCGATAACATCAAGATCGCCGTCGTCGTCGACGAAGGAAAGGGCCAGGAGTTTTACTCCGCCCTGGCGAACAACACTCCCTCTCCGATCAAGTACGCCTCACCCGTATCGCAGAATATCCTCGATCAGGACAAATTGATCGAAGTGTTTCCGCTTTCGGTGAATAAGGCGAAGTCGAAAGTGGTCAGCGCGAAGGACCTGTTCGAGCGGTAAGCCGGGACGCGACCGTGAATGAAAATCAGCGTCCGCGTCAAGCCCAACGCCCGGAAAAACGAAGTAACAAAACTTGACGAGAAGACGTATCTCGTCAGCGTGACCGCTCCTCCTGTCGACGGAAAAGCAAACGCCGGGGTGATCGAGCTTCTCGCGGCGTATTTCCGCAAAGCCAAGTCCAGGATCGTCATCCTCAAGGGAGCCTCCGGACGCCAAAAACTCGTCGAGATCACCTGAGCCCCCGGCTGTCATCCTGAGCGAAGCGAAGGATCTCAGGTTTCGATAAGGAAGATTCTTCGTCGCTTCGCTCCTCAGAATGACAATTACCGCGGGCTGACCTTCAATGACCAAGACAAATCTCAAGGGCCTTACGCTTTCGGAGCTGGAGGAGTTCGCACTCTCCGTCGGCGAGCAGCGGTATCGCGGGAAGCAGCTCTTCGACTGGATCTACACCAAGGCGGCGGCCTCCTTCCACGAAATGACCCCGCTCTCCGGGACCCTCCGGGAGAAGCTGGCCGGACTGGCGTCGATCGACTCGCTCGAGCTGGTCGAAGAGCAGAAGTCGGGAGCCGACGGCACGACAAAGTTCTTGTTCGGGCTGGCGGACGGGAAGAAAATCGAAAGCGTGCTGATCCCGCCGCGAACCGCCTTCCGGGGCCGTGAGGCGACCGGAGAAGAGGAACAGAAGCGATTGACTCTCTGCGTCTCGACGCAGGTAGGCTGTCCCCTCGATTGCGCGTTCTGTGCGACGGCGACGATGGGGTTTCACCGCAACCTCTCGGCCGGGGAGATTGTCGACCAGGTGCTCCAGGCGCGGAAGCATTCGGAGACGCGCATCACGAATCTTGTCTATATGGGAATGGGCGAGCCCCTCATGAACTACGACCACGTGATGAATTCGATCGACATCATCACAACCGGGCTCAAGATCGCCGCGAAGAGGATCACGGTTTCCACGGCGGGCTGGGTCCCGAAGATCCGTCAGATGGCCGACGAGGGACGGAAGGTCAAGCTTGCCATTTCCCTCCATACGCTCGACGACGCGGCGCGCACGGAATTAATGCCGGTGAATTCGAAATTCGGACTCGATGAACTGCTCGATGCCGCGGCGTATTACTACCGCCGCGTCAAGCAGCGCATCACGTTCGAATATATCCTCTTCGACGGCTGGAACGACCGGGAAGAGGATATCGAGAGGCTGATCAAGCTGTCGAAGCGCCTGCCGTGCAAACTCAATATCATTCCGTTCCACGACATCATGTTTACGAACCCCACCGGACTGGCCGCGACGCTCCATCCCACGCCTCCCGCAAGAATCGAGCGGTTCGTCCGGCGCCTGAGGGACGCCCACATCACAGTCTTTGTCCGGAGCAGCGCCGGGGAAGACATCGATGCCGCCTGCGGGCAACTTGCGGTGAAACTCGAGGCCCGCGGCAGGACCGGACGCGGGGCGGCTCACCGGGCACGGCCCGCGCTCAAACCCGCATGACCTCGCGCGCCATCCCCCTGCTTTTCCTGTTTGTCCTCCCGCTCGCGCGGGCGCAGGAAAACGTCCAGCCCGTTTTCCATCCCGAGCGCGACCGCACATACCATGTCCTTCATTACAAGCTGAACATCACCGTCGACGAACAAGCAAAGACATGCGCCGGCGAGGTCGCCATCCGACTCGTTCCGCTCCGGCCGCTGTTCGACGAACTCCGTCTGGACGCCGCCGAGATGAAAGTCTCGGGAGTGAAGCTCGGCCGTGAATCGTGCGACTACCGCCTCGAGGGCGAAGGGCTGATCGTCGATCTGAAGAAGCCGTACGGCCCCGCGGACACGCTGGCGTTCGTTGTCTCGTACTCCGTCGCTTCGCCCCGGAAGGGGCTCTACTTTGTGGGGCCCGACAGCGGCTATCCGGACAAGAAATGGCAGGTCTGGTCGCAGGGCGAGGCGGAGGACAATCACTTCTGGTTCCCCTGCTACGATTATCCCAACGATTTCTCGACCAGCGAGATGATCGTCACCGTCAACGACCGGTTCACCGCCATCAGCAACGGCCGCCTGCTCGACGTGCGCCGCGACCGGAAGAGCCACACCGCCACGTTCCACTGGCTGGAGGGGAAGCCGCACGTTTCCTATCTGATTTCGCTTGTCGCGGGCGAATACGTCGAGGTGAAAGATTCGTGGGGGACCGTGCCGATCAGCAGTTACGTCACGAAGGAACAGGAGCCGGACGCGATGCGCTCGTTCGGAAAGACGCCGAAGATGATCGAGTTCTTTTCCGCGAAAACGGGGGTTCCCTACCCCTGGGAAAAGTTCGCCCAGACCGCCGTCGAGGATTTCATCTACGGCGGCGAGGAGAACGTCAGCGCGGTCACGTTGTCGGATGCCACGATCCACGACGCCCGCGCGCACCTCGACTACTCGAGCGACGGGCTGGTGGCGCACGAGCTCGCCCACATGTGGTGGGGCGATCTGCTCACCTGCCGCGATTGGTCGCACGCCTGGCTGAACGAAGGGTTCGCCACCTATTTTCAAAACGCCTTCACGGAATATGACCTGGGAAAGGACCGCGCGGCGAAGGAGATCCTGGACAACCAGGCGATCCTCCGGAATCTGGACGACCACGCGACCCGGAGGCCGACGGTCCTCAACAAATATGTCGCCCCGATGGAGCTCTTCGAGTCCCACATCTACGGCAAAGGGGCGGTTGTCCTGAACATGCTCCGTTTCATTCTCGGCGAGGAGCCGTTCTGGAGCTCGATCCGCCATTACGCGAACAAGTTTGCGTTCCGGAACGTCGAGACAAACGATTTCAAGGTGGCGATCCAGGAAGCGACCGGCGCGAACCTTCACTGGTTTTTTGACGAGTGGCTCTACAAGGCGGGGTATCCCATGTTCGACATCACATCGAAGTGGGATCAGGAGTCGCGGAGCCTCCGGATGACGGCGAGGCAAATTCAGCGCATCGATTCGCTTACCGGCCTCTTTACCACCCCTGTCGAAGTCCAGGTCTGGGTGCATGACGAGCCGGTGACGTACCGCATCACGATATCAAAACAGGAGGAGACGTTCTCCTTTCCGGCGTACCAGCAGCCGCAGCTCGTGATCTTCGATAAGGGGAGCCGGATCCTGAAAAAAGCGATCGAGCGGAAATCGCTTGAGGAGTGGATCTATCAGCTCCGCCATGCGGAAGACGGTGTGGACCGCTTTCTCGCGGTCGACGAGCTGCAGGGGTATGTCGACTCCGGGGTGGTCCTGAAGGCGCTCAGCCGTGCGATGCTCGACGACCGGTTTTCGGAAGTCCGGCGCGAGGCGGCCTGGGCGATCGGAGACGAGAAAGCCGTCGACGTGTCGGATACCCTGATCGCCGCGTACGGCGACCTCGACTCGAAGGTGAGGAACGCGAGCGTGACCTCCCTCGGCCGGTGGAAGGGGGAAAAAGTAGAGAGCATGCTGCGCCACGCCTTCGAACGCGATTCAAGTTACGATGTCGCGGCGTCCGCCCTCCGGTCGCTCGCGAAAGTCGATTCGTTCCACCGCAACAGCTACTGCGAAGCGGCGTTGAAACGGCCCTCACGGAACGAGGTGATCCGGATCGCCGCTCTTCAGGTGTTGTCGGAAGCGGGCGATGATAGCGCGTTCCAGATCGTCAAATCATACACCCGGTACGGCGTCGACCGGGCGGTGCGCATACCGGCGATCGGCGCGCTGGCGAGCGGGTGGAAAAAACGATCCGGTGTGGTGGACTATCTGATCGGCCTGCTGGGCGACCCGAGTTTCCATGCGCGGCGCGCGGTGATCGCGGCGCTCTCGGCGGCCGGCGACGCCAGGGCGGTCGAGCCGCTCCGGCAGAGGGCCGCGGCGGAGGCGGATGGACGCGTCGCGAAAGAAGCCCGCGATGCCGCGGCGAGGATCGAACAGCTTCTCAAAAAAGATTCCGGGAAGGATTCGAAATGAGAATCATATTATTGGGACCTCCCGGCGTCGGAAAGGGGACTCAGGCCAAGCTCCTCTCGCAGGAGCTGAATCTCCCCCATATTTCCACGGGCGACATCCTCCGGGAAGCGGTCGCCGCGGAAACGGAGCTGGGGGTGAAGGCCAAGACGCTGATCGATTCCGGACGCCTCGTTCCGGACGATATCATGATCGGCATCATCCGCGACGTGCTGGGGATGGAACGCTCCGCGGCGGGGTTTATCCTTGACGGGTTTCCGCGCACCGTGCCGCAGGCCATCGCCCTGAAGGGTCTTCTGGACGATCTGAACGTCTCCATCGACCGGGTAATCAACATGGAGGTCGACGAACAGGAAGTCGTGCGCAGGCTCGGGAGGCGGCTGATGTGCAAGACGTGCGGGCGCATTTATAATATCGCGGCGAACCGTTCCGGCACGAGGAAAAAATGCCAGAACTGCGGGGGCGAGCTAATTCAACGGGAGGACGACAAGCCCGAGACGGTCTTGAAGCGCCTCCGCGTCTATGCCGAGTCGACGGCGCCGGTGAAGGATTTCTATGCTTCAGTGGGACTCCTTCAGAATGTCTCCGCGAAAGGGAGCATCGAAGAGGTCAAGGCCGCCATCCTCGCGCTGCTCAACCATCGCTGATGTTCTCGTGGTCCGAACCTGACCGGCTTCCCCTGATAGTCGGCCACCGCGGTTCCCCCTCCCTCGCCCCGGAAAACACACTCGCATCGTTTCAACAAGCGCTCGACGACGGCGCCGACGCCGTGGAATGCGACGTCCGGATGACCGGCGACGGCAAGATTGTGGTGATCCACGACGCCGGCCTCCGGCGCACCACCGACGGCAGGGGGCTCGTGGCCCGGCACACTCTTCGCGAGCTCCGGCTGTTGAGCGCGGGGCGATGGTTCCACAGAAGATTTGCCCCGGAGCGGATTCCCGTGCTCGACGAACTCCTCGAATTGACCGCGGGGCGCTGCGGGGTGAATATCGAAATCAAAGTCGACGCGCGGGTCCCTATGGCGGAGGTCGTCGACCGCTGCTGCCGGATCGTCCGCGAGCACCGGGCGCAGGAGCGGGTGTTGATCAGCTCCTTTTCCCACCGCGTCGTCAGAAACGCCTCACTTGCCCGGCCCCGGATCGCCACCGGGCTTCTCTATCACCCCTTGCGTCATCTCGTGAAGCGGCCCGTGCTGTTCACGCGGTCGCTCGGAGCGCGCTACCTGATCATGAACGGAACTTCGCTCCGGAAGGGAATCGTGGCGGAGGCGCATGAGAGGAACCTCTTCGTCGGGGAGTACGTCGTAAATTCTGCGAGACGGTGGAACCGGTCCCGCCGCTTCGGCGTGGACGCGATCTTTACCGATTCGCCGGCGACTCTTCGACGAATGTCATCCTGAGCGAAGCGAAGGATCTCGCGTTTTTCTGGTTCCCACGCTCTGCGTGGGAACCCAGTCCGTGGCGCTCTGCGCCGCAACCTGGTTGGGGCGCGGAGCGCCCCAGTATGCGTTCCGCCGCGGAGCGGCGGAACGAGATCCGGGGTATAGGTAGCCGCAAGCTTTAGCTTGCGGGTTTTTGATCGTGGGGATGTGTCGTGGCGTCAAAAAGACCGCAGCCTAAAGGCTGCGGCTACCAAGGCCAAAGGCATTCGAACGCAATGGAAACGGAATAAACCCGTACCAAAAAAAAGTCCCGCTCGAAGCGGGACTTTTTTTTGAATCCATCCGAAGGATCAATTACCCGGAGGCGGCAGGAACAACTGCGTATAGAGCCGCAACTTGATCGTAAAATGAAGGCTCGACGTGCTGGCCGTGCCGGCCGCGACGATCGTGACCACCGGAAGCGTGTGCGATTCCCCGTATGATTTGAGGATCGCGATCAGGCGGGAAACCCCGGCCTGCACGAAGATCGGTCCGCCGGTGATTGTCGCGTCAAAAATCGACCGTTCGCTCGCGAACGCCGAGAGCGGGAGCCCGACGACATCGATAAGGCTGTCCCCGTCGATGAGCGCCGATCCGCTGAACGTTGTCGCCGGGTTGGTGCCCTCCGTGCTGTCGATTTGAAGCGTGATATTATAGACTTTGATGGAATCGATCTCTTTGTCGACATCGGAGGCCACTTCGCCGAGATCCACCGCCTCGACGGTCGCAAAGACCGATCCGACCGCATCCACCCTGAGCGTTCCGGTCACAGGCGGTCCGTCGAACAGAAGCGGATTGATACCGAGATCACAATTGAGGCCCGCCAGGGCGATCATCACCAGCGCAACGAACATCAGAAATTTAATTGTCATGAGTTTCTCCTCGTTTTCTTCAAGTGTTCAATCACATTCCAAACGCGATTCCACCGCTGACGACCGTCACTTTCCCGAGATTGATGTCGGCATTCAGGTGGAGGATGACGAGATCCAGGGTGACTCCCCCGGTGACGCGGAACTTATTTTCCCCGTCGATATCGAGATTCACCGTTTGCGGGGTTGTCGAGCCGGTGTAGGTGTAGTTCACCGTCAACGACGAGCTCTCATACTGCATTCCGCCGTAGAGAGTCGCGACTGAAAAAGACTTGCTGATCTGTGCGCCGAAGGCAAGGCCGTGCGCGTCGATGATGTCTCCCACGGTGACCTTGTCGTACGAGATTCCAGCCGAGAGATCGGCCGGAAACTCGGGAATATAGCGGCTGATGCTGTGTCGAACCCCTATTCCGAAGAGCGTCGTCTTCGGAAAGTCGCCGATCGAGGGGAGCGGCACGTAGCGGATGGCAGCCTGAGTCCCGTATATGTTCCCGATCGTCAATTGCGGGACGCCGAGAGGGATAATGCTCGTCTTCACTTCGCCGCTCTGGAATTGGTATTGGGTCCCGCCGGGCCCGGCAACAGTCGCACCTTGTCCCCCGAAGAGGGTGGCCGTCTGAACTTCGGTCTGCGGAAACGGCTTTGGAGGAATTGCGTTGTACACCTTCTCCGCATCGCCGACCAGCGTGCCCATTCCGACGATTCCGATCTGGAGATGGAGGCCCATATCCCCGATCTGGGCGCTGTTATAAAAGCCCGAATTGAGATTCGCGCCAAGTCCGTTCACGAACGGCTGCAGGTACCCCCGTACATTGTCGGAGGAAAGTTGTTTGATGGCGTCCTGGAACGGGTCCTGCGCCCTGCCGGCGGACCCGAACAGGATCAGCGCGCATGCGAGGGAGAAGAAACGTACAATCGATTGTCGCGTAGAGTTCATCGCGATATCCACTCCTGATTAATGGAGAGAAACTCCGGGTTTTGATTCCCTTTTGATTACGATTGGGAATGTACAAAAATCTCCCTCTAATGTAAACACTTATTATCGGGGGTATGACGCAGCTAACACGCCTCCCGGAGGCGCAAACCCGGGGGGCCGGTGTGACGCAGCACGCGGCGCCGTTGTTTGTTACCGGGGACTTTCCTATATTCCGTCCGTTTATAATGAAAACGCAGATTCCAAGTCGGGTGGCAGCTCTTTCTCTCGCGATCGTCCTGATCGTTTCGTGTACAATTGTGGTTTCCCCCGGATGCGGTCCAAGCAGGCGCGATCTCCAGGAGCAAGCGGCAGCGCAGGCCGCGATGGCCGAAAAAAACTTCAACGACAGAAAGTATTCCGAGGCCCTGGCCGCAACCCGGGAGGCCATCAGGCTCAACACCGACCTGAATGAAGATTCGGTGCTCGCGGACAATTATCTCCTCCTCGCGAACTGCCAGCGTCAGATGGGAGATTACGACAGCGCGCTTGTCGGCTTCCAGAACACGATCGAATATTTCCATTCTCTCAACGATCAGCACCTCGAGCGCCGGGCAAGAATTGCGCTGGCCGGCTTTTATGGAGAAATGTTCCGGGATGCGGATGCAATCACGATCGCTTCGGACGCGGCAACCTCCGCGAAGGTGTTCTCCGACTTCGGCGACGCCTACCGGGCTCTGATGATCGTCGCCAGATCGGCATACCGGCTGGGGCGGTATGAGGATGAACAGGCGGCCCTTGCGGAACTTGCCCGGATCGACACCCAGGCCCACGGCGGCAGGGACCGCCTCCTGTTGCTTCGCATGAAGATGGAAGCCTCCAGGGGAGCGGGCGATCCCGGTTCTTCGGGGGAGATCTTCAACCGGTGGAGGGAGTTTGCCGGGTCAAAAGGAGATACCGCAAGCCTTGCCGAGGCGTATTACCAGAGAGGATTGTCGTGGCTGGCGTCGGGCCGGGCCGACAGCGCCTTTTTCGCTCTCTCGAAAGGCTTCGGATTCGCGAGCAAACGGCGGAGTCTCCTGCCGCTCCAGGAAGAGATCCTCACGGCCCTTGGAAATCTGTCATACCGGGGGGAACGGTATGACGACGCGCGCAGGTACTACTCCGATGCGCTCGAGCTGGCGAAGAAAACCGACTCGTTTGCGCTGAGAACGATCCTCGGATTGGCGATCGTGGCGTGTGATTCAAAGCCGGGGGGGAGTCTCAGCCAGTCGACCGCCGCGGAGCTCGTAAAACGGTGCACTGTTGTCGCAGGGGAGTGCGGTCAAAACGGCTTCCGCCCGGGAGAAGCTCTCGCGAACTTCATCTCGGGCAGGTTATTGGAATCCACGGCCGATCAGGCCGCGGCGATGCCTGCTTACCGCCGGGCGTTCCTCCTTTCGGGGGAAGCTTCCGCCCCGCCGGAGGGAAGGGCGCTCGATTTCATCGACACCTACCTGGATGGAGAGGGGGCCTCCTGGGCTGATCCGCTCATACGCGCCTATTGCGGTTCCGGTCAGGCAGACAGCGCGTTTTCGGTTCTCGAGCAGAGCAACCTGGCCGACCTTTCGGATTTCTTTTCCCGGATCCAGTTCAAGCCCGCGGACCAGAAACTGAGCCAGGGGATCGCCTCGGTCCAATGGAACCTCTACGGCTTGCAGCTCCTCCGGCAGGATCTGCTCGAGGAGCTCAGCTCCGTCTATCGCCCGAATCCGGAGCGGCTCGCATCGCTCAACAAGGCCTACCCGGAGCGCGCGTCAAAGCTCAGCAGGTCTGTGGGCGAGCTCGCTGCCATCAATTCCAATTATCCCTGGCTGCTCCGTCCGGGCCGTCTCCAGCTCGCCGCCGTCCGGGACACGCTTCCGAACAATGCCGTTCTGGTCGAGTTCGCTCCGACGCGCGATGCGCTCTATCTGCTCGTGGTCAACCGCCGCGGCGCGGTGCTCCGGAAGGCCGCCGTCAACCGCGGATCCCTCCTCTCGTTTATTCGGGACTACAACCGGCTCGCCGGCGAGAACCGGCTCAACAGCAACGGGACATGGATTACGGACCCCGCGGTCCAGACGCGGCTCAACGGGCTTTCCTCGGGTCTGGGAAAATTGCTTCTCTCCCCGATCGTCCAGGATCTGGCGGGCGCCGAGAAATTGTACGTCGTGCTTCCGCAGGAATTCGGATGGCTCCCGTTCCACACCCTGCGGTGGGACGAACGGCCGCTCGCGGCCCGCATGAACGTCAGTTATCTTCCCACTGCGGCGGCATTGCTCTTTTCCTCCCTCCCGGAGCATCCCGCCAGGAGGGTGCTCGGGATCGGGCATCCGGGCCGGACCTCGTGGGATGTCGAATACGAGCTCAAGGATATCCGCGGCTTTTTTGAGGGGGCGCCGATGCTATTCAATTCGATGGCGACGCTCAATCACATGATGGATTCGCTCTACGACGTGATCCATATTTCGGCGGAGTTTCAACTCGACAGGGCGGTCCCGGAAAACTCAAAGCTCCTGCTCGCGGACGGGATCACCCCGTTCGGGGTGCGGGGAGCCTCTCTCGGAGAACTGCTCGCCGTGCCGAAGCCGCAGGCGCTTGTCCTGAGCATCATTTCCAACAGGCCGGGCGCGTTTTCCCGGTACGCTCCGCTCATTTTTCTTGC
Organism: Bacteroidota bacterium; assembly: GCA_036522515.1. NCBI lineage: Bacteria > Pseudomonadati > Bacteroidota > Bacteroidota bacterium. Next base: position 47,336 of record DATDFQ010000041.1, on the reverse strand, counting down.
GAACGGAACGAGGACCATCGTCGCGTCGGAGTGGCAGGTCGACAGGAAGGCAAAAAAGTTTTTCGGAGAAGGCTTCTACACCGCGCTGCTGGGGGGCGTGTCGATGGGCGACGCGTACCGCCACGCGATAGAGGCTCTTCTCAAACAGGGGGAATTTTCGCTGCTGCAACGATGGGGGGCGTACTACCGGTTCGGGAGGTGAGCGGGGCTACTCTCTCACGATCTTCACGCTGCCCAGTCCGGCGTCGATCTTAATGTTCATCTTTCCCGCGGCCGTGCGGTAGTTCGAGCTGTAGTAATTGTTTTCCTGCAGTTCGGTGAAGTCGCGGGCCAGGTCGATGTGCGCGATCCAGCTCTTCTCGTAGATGATCCTGGCGCCGACATCCTCCGGAATTCTCACCGTGAGCGAGCCGAGCCCGACGTCGATGTCGACGTCCACCTCCTTCGTCAGCCTTCCCCCGAAGTCGAGCACGTAGCTTCCGACTCCGCCCTCGAACTTCATGTGGTTGAAGTTTGAGTTGCACAACCCCTCCGCGTTGAACTTGCTGAGGCCCGATTCGATCGTGAGGTCTTCGATGGTACTCTTGTTGGGGCGTTCGAACGTCATCCAGACCGAGCTTGCGCCCGCGGAGATCTTGAGGTCTTTCACCTTCATTCCCGAAAAATCGAACTCTCCTTTCCCGAGCCCCAGGCTGATATCGAAGGAAATCGGGACCGCATCCGTGAGGTTGATGTTCCAGGCTTCGGAATTGAATCCCTCAAAGTTGACGCTGCGCTTGTGCGAGTTCAGTTTCGCGTCCGTGTGGGTGTTGATGGAGACGTACCCGATGCGGTCCCGGACGGAGTAATCGATCAGGTCCGAGACGCCCTGTTCGCGGCTCGTTTCGACGCCGGCATCGAGGATGGTGGCCGACTCCCCTTTGGCGATTGCGACGTTGCCAAAACCGGCACTGAGGGTGACCTTCAGCTCCCGCTCGTCTCCGAGCGCAATATCCTTGTGATAGTGGTGCGAGGCGAGGAAGACGAAGCCGCTCACCAGGAGAATCGCCGGAATCGACAGGAACAACAGGGGAAAGGATAGGTGTTTTAGAGGCATACGATCTCTCTCCTTCTATGTTACGCCGGAGAGGGGCTCAAAGTTTCAATAATGCGTGATCTTGTCGCGCAGGTACTTGTTGAGGAGCTCGCGTGCCCGGAAAATGTGCGCTTTTACCGTTCCGATCGGAAGGTTCAGCATTTTCGCGATTTCGGCGTAGTCCCGCTCCTCCGTATGCCTCAGAATGATCACCCGTTTGTATTTTTCGGGGAGCGAATTGATCGCCTCCTCGATGATATTGGCCCGCTGGCGCTGGATAATCGATTTGTCGGGCTCGAACGTCGTATCCGGAAGCTCAAAGCGGTAATCGCCCTCCTCAAGCCCCACCGGCTTGTCGATCGAAAACGTGTCAAGCTTCCTCTTGCGGATATAATCGATGGTGCTGTTGGTGGCAATCTTATAGAGCCACGTGGAGAAGGCGAATTCTTCATTGAAGTTCTTCAGCGAGGCGAACGCCTTGACGAACGTCTCCTGGGTCAGGTCTTCAACCTGTTCCCTGTTGTGAACGATCCGGTAGATCAGGTTGAAGATCGGATCGTGGTACTTCTTCATGAGTTGTTTGTAGGCCGACTGGACTCCGCGCAACGCGTCGTGGATGAGCTTCGTATCTTCTTTGCGGGAATCCTGGCGGCCGGCCTCGGATCGCTTGTCGCGATCTTTCGGAGCGGGGGGTTGCTTCGGGGCGGGAGTCCCCGACGGCTTCTTTATGTGCTTCGGTGGCATTCCATGATGCTGTTGCTTCGAGCACCGTAAACATAAGGAAAAATCGACCGAGAGGCAAGGTCGGTAGTGCCTCCCATTGTCATCCTGAGCGAAGCGAAGGATCTCGTTGGTCCGACTGACGAGATCCTTCGGTCGCTGCGCTCCCTCAGGATGACATATATGGTGAAAGTGATGCACTACCCAGTCAGCACCTGAGTTGTATAATGTGCGGATTTTGGTTAATTTGAAGAACACAGTCACACGATCGCACGGCGAATGTTCATCAGCTTCGAAGGAGTCGACTATTCCGGCAAGACCACCCAGGCACAACTCCTCGCGGAGCGATTGCGCAAGGACGGGAAAGACGTGCTCTTTCTCCGGGAACCGGGGGGCACCGCTCTGTCGGAGAAAATCCGGTCGATTCTGCTCGACAAATCACGGCTCGATATCGCCCAGAAGACGGAACTGTTTCTCTTTTCCGCAGCGCGGTGCCAGCTTGTCGGCGAGGTGATCGTGAAGGCCCTCGAACGCGGTACGACGATCATTTGCGACCGTTTTTTCGATTCCACCACCGCCTATCAGGGGTACGGGCGGGGCCTGAGCCTTGAAGAAATCGGGATCGTGAACAGGATTGCGACGTCGGGGACATCTCCCGACCTCACCATTTTTGTCGATATCGAAGTGTCAGAGATTCCGAAGCGGCTGGCGGCCGCCGGACTTGCCAGGGACCGGATGGAATCGGCCGGGGACCGCTTCTATGAGAGGGTCCGGGAAGGGTATCGCGCGATGGCGGCGGCGGAAACGGGAAGGTTCGTCACCGTAAACGGGCAGAGGCAGGCCGGCGTGATCCACGAAGAGATTTGGAATGTGGTACAAAAGCGATTTAAATAAACTGGAGAGAGTCATGAGACGATGGTTTTCGGTACGGCCCCGGGTGGTCATGCTTGCGGTTGGCGCAGTCCTGCTCGCAGGGAGCGGGATCTTTGTCGGATTTGGGCTCGCCGACACGGATTACTTCTTCAAGATCAATAAGAGCATCGATATCTTCGGACGGGTTTACAAGGAAGTGACCCTGAATTATGTGGATGAAGTCGATCCGGAAAAGTTCATGGAAGCCGGCATCGACGGCCTCCTGGGCACGCTCGATCCCTATACCAATTTCATCAGCGAGAGCGAATCCGATGAGGTCGAGCTGATCACGACGGGAAAGTACGGCGGCATCGGCGTGACGATCGGGTTGCGCGACGGGAATATCACGGTCATCACGCTGATGGAGGGATATTCCGCCCAGCGGCAGGGAATTCAGCCCGGGGACCACATCATTGAAATCGACGGAAAGTCGATCGTCGGCTCCAAACCCGAGTCGGTCCGCTCGATGACGCGGGGCGAGCCCGGGACGGAGCTTCGCCTGAAGGTCGAACGGGAAGGCGAAGAGAAACCGCTGGAATTCGTGCTTGTCCGCGAGGAGATCCAGCTTCATAATGTCAGCTACTCCGATTTCGTCGGAGACGGAATTGGTTACGTCCGGCTGGAACGGTTTTCACGCGGCGCGGGCGACGAGCTGAGGCTCGCCATCAAGGAGCTGAAGCTCAAGGGACCGGTCAAGGGACTGATCCTCGACCTTCGCGATAACCCGGGCGGCCTCCTGGACGTCGCCGTCGATGTCGTGGAAAAATTTGCGGCGAAGGGAAGCCTGGTCGTGAGCACAAAGGGCCGGAAACCGGAGTCCGAGCGAAAATTCTTCGTCACGGAGGAGCCGATGCTCCCCGATGTGCCGCTGGCGGTTCTTGTGAACCGGAACAGCGCCAGCGCGAGCGAAATCGTCGCGGGAGCGATCCAGGACCTGGACCGGGGGATCATCCTCGGCACCCGCTCGTTCGGAAAGGGGCTCGTCCAGACGATCACCCCGCTTTCCTATAACACCCAGCTGAAAATCACGACCGCCAAGTATTATACGCCGAGCGGCCGCTGCATCCAGGAAATCGACTACATGCACAAGAACAGGGACGGGGTGTTCGCCACGACTCCCGACAGCCTCCGCCGGCTCTTCAAGACCGCGAAGGGCCGCAAGGAGTTTGAATCGGGCGGAATCCAACCCGACACCGCAGTGCCGGAACCGGTGAGGAGCGACGTCTACAGCGAGCTCCTCAGGAAATCGATGTACTTCAAATTTGCGACGCGGTTTGTGTCGAATCAAAAAGAGGCTCCGGCCGCACTGGACGGCGACAGCCTCTTCCGGCAATTCAAGGACTTTGTGGCCGGACAGAAGTTCACGTTTCAGGACGACGGCGGAAAGAAGCTCGCGGAGTTGACGGACGCGGCGCGGAAATTGCATTACAGCGAGGCGGTGATGGCCGAACTCGACAAACTCGGGAAGGATGTGGACCGCGAGAAATCGATGAGCCTCGACCGCGACCGGGACGGGATCGTCAGCGCGCTCAAGGTCGAAATCATGAGCAGGTACAAGGGGGAACACGGAAGAATCGAGACCTCGCTCCTCGACGACGTCCAGTTGAAAACGGCTCGAAGCCTGCTGACGGATGCGAAGGGGTACTCCCGGCTCCTGAGCGCCCAGCGCTGATCGATTGTCATCCTGAGGGAGCAAAGCGACCGAAGGATCTCATCCTGAACGCAGAGGTACGGGTAGCCGCGACCTTAAGGTCGCGGGCGGATGGACGCAGCCTAAAGGCTGCGGCTACCCGGTCCGGTAGCCGAGCTCCATCAGCTTCGCCTGGATCAGGAGGAGAATCCGGTTGAAGTCCCCCCGTTCGTGCACGAAGTCGACTTCATCCGAGGGGACGACGAGCAAGGGCCCGAGCCGGTAGGAGCCGATCCAGTCGTGGTAATGACCATTGAGCTGTTCGAGGTAGGAGCGGGGGATGGTCTGTTCGTACTCGCGCCCCCGTTTTGCGATCTGCGTGAGGAGGGTCTCGATCCGTGCGTCGAGATAGATCAGGAGGTCGGGGGGCTGGAGATACGCCGTCATCACCCCGTATAATTCCCGGTAGTTTGTGTAGTCGCGCGCGTCCATTTTTCCGATCAGGTGGAGGTTTTTCGCGAAGATCTCGGCGTCTTCGTAAATCGACCTGTCCTGGATGACGTCTTCCGATCCCTCGACGATGTTCTTGTGGTCATTGAACCGCTTCGAGAGGAAGTAGACCTGGAGGTTGAACGACCACCGGTTCATGTCAACGTAGAAGTCGGCGAGATAGGGATTGTCCTCGACGGATTCGTACAGCGCCTTCCATCCGTAGTGCTTGCTGAGCAGTTGCGTGAGGGAGGACTTCCCGGAGCCGATATTTCCCGCCACCGCAACGAAGATTTTCGACTTCTCCACTACACAATTCCCTTTCTGCCAAACGTCTCGATCTGCGAGACCGTGTAACCCAGATCCACGAGTATTTCACGGGTATGCTGGCCGAGGCGGGGGGGCGGAGAGTCGGCGCCGGATCGCCACCCGGCGGCCGAGAAAGGACTTCCGACCATCCTCAGCGCGCCACCCGCAGCACGCGGAATCGTCGACAGCATCTTCCGCTCGCGAAGGACGGTCAGCCTCAGGGCGTCCCGGATCGAATTGATCCGGCCCGCCGGCACGTCGGCCCGCTCGAGGCGCCTGATCCATTCCGCCACCTTCCTTGATTTCATGAGAGGTACGAGGATGCGCTCCAACGCGGCCCGGTGTTTCACCCTCTCCGCATTCGTCCTGAAGCGCGGGTCGCTCGCGAGCTCTTTACGCCCCGCGGCCGAGCAAAAACTCTTCCAGGCGGATTCGCTCCCCACGGCGACATTCAAATAGCCGTCCTTCGCGGCAAACGTTTCATAGGGAGTGATCGTCGGATGACGGTTCCCTTTGCGTGATACGGTATCGTTGGTCGACAAAGCGATTTGGGCCTGGTAGGCGAAGAGCGAAAGAAGACCGTCGAGGAGGCTGATGTCGACATGGCGCCCCTTTTCGGTCCATTCGCGATCGATCAGCGCCAGCAGTATTCCTTCGAACGCGAGCATTCCCGCGGTCACATCTGCGAGCGATATTCCGGCCTTCAGCGGCGGGCCTTTGGAGAATCCCGTGACATCCATCAGGCCTGATTCCCCCTGGATGATGAGGTCGTAGGTCGGCTTGTGGCTCTTGCTGCTCTTCTGGCCATACCCCGAGATCGAACAATAGATCATGCGCGGATTCATCCTCCGGACATCCCGGTATCCGAATCCAAGCGATTTCATGACCCCCGCCCGAAAGTTCTCAACGAGCACGTCGCAGAGTCCGATGAGCTCTTGCAATACGCGCTTGCCCTGTGCCGATTTCAAATTGAGCGTGAGGCTCCGTTTGTTCCTATTCACGCTCAGGAAATAAGCACTCTCTCCGTGAACAAAAGGAGGACCCCAACCCCGGGAGTCGTCTCCGCGCCCCGGCTGCTCAATCTTGACCACGTCTGCCCCCATGTCGGCGAGTTTCATGGTGCAGAAGGGGCCTGAAAGAATCCGCGTAAGATCAAGGACGCGAATACCGGAGAGAGGAAGAGAGCTCTTCACGCTGCGAGCTCTCGCCGGCTTTTGCCCATGAACCCGTAATAGGCGGCGAATGCGATTCCGAACCCCACAAACCAGGCATAGCTGTAGACGTGCATGAAGAACGGCCCGACCGAAGCCGCCGGCGCCGCCCCGATCGTCCCGAGGAATCCCGGCACGCTCGGCGCCACCCCGAGCACAAGGGCCGCGATCGCAGCCGGATTGTAACCCCCGCGGTACGTATAGGCGCCCGGATTCAGATAGAGATCGAGCGGCCGTAATTGCATCCTCCGTATGACGAAATAATCGCAGATGAGGATTCCGCCGATCGGCCCGAGAAGCGCCGAGTAACCGACGAGCCACGTGAAGATATACCCGCTCGGATCGGCGACCAGCTTCCACGGCTGAATAAGAATACCGATGATCCCCGTGATGAGCCCGCCCGTCCGGAAGCCGATTTTCGAGGGCCAGAGGTTGGAGAAATCGTTGGCGGGGCTGACCACGTTCGCCGCGAGATTGGTGGCGAGCGTGGCGAGACAGAGTGCAAACAATGATACCGCAAGGACAACGGGGTTGGTGAATTTCGTGATGAGAACCACCGGATCCCAGATCGGGCTCCCGCCGTAGATGACGATGGTTGCGGATGTGACCGCGACCCCGATGAAAGAATAGAGAGCCATCGTCGTCGGCAGCCCGATCGCCTGCCCCAACACCTGGTCCCGCTGGCTCCGGGAGTAGCGCGTGAAGTCGGGAATGTTGAGCGACAGCGTCGCCCAGAAACCGATCATGCCGGTCAGAGACGGGATGAAGACCGCCCAGAACTGACCTTCCTTCGGTCCCCCGGCGGCGAACTGCGACGGCTGGGAAAGCATCGGACCGAATCCTCCGGCCCGCTGATAGGCCCACCCAAGAAGGGCCAGCCCGAGGAGAATCAACAGAGGGGCCTTGATGTCGAGCAGGAAGCGGATCGACTCGATTCCCTTGTAGATGACAAACATGTTGATCCCCCAGAAGAGGAGGAAGCAGGCGAGCTGAGCGATGTTGATGCCGGAAAGGAATGTCGGGAGTGCGTCCCACGCCGGGACGTAGATCGTGACGATCTTGTAGATCGCCCACCCGCCGATCCAGGTCTGGATGCCGAACCATCCGCAGGCCACGAACGCGCGGAGGAGGGCGGGAATATTCGCGCCTTTGACCCCGAACGAAGCACGGCAGTAGACGGGGAACGGAATCCCGTATCGCGTGCCGGCATGGGCGTTGAGGATCATCGGAACGAGGACGATCGTGTTTCCGACGAAAATCGTGAGCACAGCCTGGTACCAGTTCATCCCCTCGGAGATGAGGGCCGACGCGAGCATGTAGGTGGGAATGCATGCCGACATGGATATCCAGAGCGCCGCAAAATCGTACACGCTCCACTTGCGCTGAGCGACGGTGGTGGGGGCTATGTCCGGATTGATCAGCGGGCTGTTGTTGAGCTGAGCGGTGTCGACTTCAACCAGCTCGCTTGATTCGGGAAATTTCATGACCGTGATGAGGTCCTCTGTGACGGCGCGCCGGGCGTCCCCGCGCGGGGTTTCCCTGGTTCGGCGATCACTTCGCCGCGGAGAGAATGCGTTTCAAACCGACCGCGTCGACTTTCAAAAGATCGACCTTCGGGAGCCGCGGGGTGAGCTCGATCCAGTTCGGATCCGCCTTGAACACCGCCTTAAACAGAGGCAGCGATTCCTCCAGCCTCCCCACGTTCACCAGGGCGACCGCGTGCCAGTATTTCATCTCGAGGTTGTCCGGAATCATTTTCTCCGCGGCGCCGTACTCGCGCAAGGCTCCTTCGACGTCGTGCTTTTCGACGGCGAGATCCCCGTTGTTTTCATGCTCGTAGGCGCGCCATATGTTCACCAGCCGCCGGAGCTCCACGAGGGGAGCGGCGTTGTCTTCGACGCGGAGATCCATCTTCCTGTCTGTCCAGGGCTTGCCGGTCGGTTTTCCGGCCACGATCAGGATGGCGGCCGACTGTTTTCCCCGGATATCGCCGCCGGCGGACTGCGCGGCGTCGAGCGCCGCGAGCATCCGGTCGGCAAGGTCTCCCTTTGTCTCGCGGTACGCCTTCGCCATCGCCGGCCAGACCTTGTCGTTCAGCATGAGATTGGCCTCGACCGTGAACTGTTCGCCTTCGATATGCCCCGCGGCGGGAATGCATTTGGACCCGGTGTGCGCCGCGACGCGCCCCATCGCGTCGACCATGGCGACCTGGCGGACCGCCTCGCCGGGATCGGAGGCAAGAATTCCGTCCAGGGCCTGCCGGGCGGTTTTGCCCGCCCGCATCATCTCGAGCCCCAACGGTCCGTACGCCGGATCGACAAACGATTGGGTCGCGACGGCGCCGACACCGGCCTCGGCCCACGGGACAAGGGGCCCGACGGAGAACCAGTGCGATTGCACCGCGACGCCCATTTCCCCCGTCACGGAATCACGGGCGACAATCGAAAACGTATGGAGAGGGCGGACCTGGCAGAATGCGGGGGCCGCAATCAGGAAAAGAACAACGTGAACGAACGAGCGGGACATTCGGCACCTCCGGTTGATTCGAAACTTCACCTCCACGCGCCGCCGAACGCGTCGCGTTTGATAAATTTCCCGCGCCCCGTCCGGCCGAGCCACTTTCCCTTTTCAATGATGACTTCGCCGCGGGAGAGAACGGTTTCGGTGTTTCCCTTGACTTTGAAGCCCTCGAACATCGAATAGTCGACGCGCATGTGGTGGGTCGATGCGGAGATCACATGCTCCGCATTCGGATCCCAGATGACGATGTCGGCATCGCTCCCGATCCCGATCGTGCCCTTCTTCGGGTACATGCCGAAGATCTTCGCCGGGGTGGTCGATGTGATCTCCACCCATCGGTTCACCGAAATGCGTTTCTTGTTGACTCCCCCCTCGAACAACAGGTGCAGCCGGTTTTCGACGCCGGGGCCGCCGTTGGGGATCTTGGTGAAATCGTCCCTGCCGATCTCCTTCTGTTCCTTGAAGCAGAACGGGCAGTGATCGGTGGAAACCACCTGGAGGGTGTTGTTTTTCAACCCATCCCAGAGCTTATCCTGGTGCCATTTTTCCCGGAGAGGCGGAGTGAAGACATACTTCGCCCCCTCGAAGTTCGGACGGTCGAGGTCTTCTATGGAGAGAAACAGATACTGGGGGCAGGTTTCCGCGTACGAGAGGAGGCCCCGGTCACGCGCTTCGGCCACCCGCTGGAGGGCGTCGTGAGAGGAGAGGTGCACGATATAGACCGGCACTCCCGCCATTTCCGCGAGCGCGATCGCGCGGTTGACCGCCTCGGCTTCGGCCGTCGTGGGGCGCGTGAGTCCGTGGTAGATGGGGGCTTTCTTTCCGTCGGCGACCGCCTTTTTGACGATGATGTCGATGGCGCTTCCGTTCTCGGCGTGCATGCAGATCAGGCCGCCGTTCTCCGACGTTTTTCGCATCGCTTTGAAGATGGTCGCGTCATCCACCATCAAGACCCCGGGGTACGCCATGAAGAGCTTGAAGCTCGAGACGCCGTTCCGCACCATATCGTTCATGTCTTCCATGTGGGCGTCCGGCAGGTCGGTGATGATCATATGGAGGCCGTAATCGACGCAGGCCTTTCCTTCCGCCTTCTTCCACCAGGTGTCGAGCGCCTCACGCATCTTCGTCCCCTTCGCCTGGATCGCGAAATCGACGAGCGTCGTGGTCCCGCCGAAGGCGGCCGCCCTCGTGCCGGTTTCGAAATCATCGCTGGAAACCGTTCCGCCGAACGGCATGTCGAGGTGGGTATGGACGTCGATCCCGCCGGGGATGGCGTACTTTCCCGCGGCATCGATCGTCTTGTCCGCCTTCATCGGAAGGTTTGTGCCGATTGCCGTTATGGTATCGCGCTCGATGTAGATGTCGGCAGGGTAGTCCTGCTCCGCCGTGATAATGCGCGCATTCTGGACAAGGACGGACATGGAGGATCCTCGCGAGCGGTGGTAAAATTCAGATTATTGCGTACGTGACAGGGGAGTTCGAGCCGGTCCTGATGGGGACAAAGATAGGAAACCCCGGCGTTAATGTCAATCAAGAGAGGGGGTCCTGATCAACACAACCTGCCGGGGCTCCTATTGTCTTCCGGGCTGATGCCCCCCTCAATGGGGGGGGCAAAGGGATTACCAGTCCGGCTGATCGTTCCGCTTTACGGCTCGAATTGTATCGGAATGTATGTGCCGGAAGGGGATGATGCGCCTACCATGCTCAGATATGCGGAGAGCTGACCCCGGTTTTGAACCGTGTCGATCAGCGCGCTCCATAATGCGTCGGCCCGCCTGGGCTCTCCCAGTTTCTTCGTCGGGGTAAACCCTTTGACCGGCTTTTCGAAATCGGCGTCGCTTGAGGCCTTCACTCTTTCGAGCGTTTCCTCGTGAACGCGCTTGTAGCTGGAGATGATCTCCGGAAGAGTGGCAGGAGCTTTGGGCCCGGGTTTGAGGTTGACAAGTCCCGCGACTCCCCCTCCGATCAGTTCCCTCTCCTCCGCGACGATCGTCCAGGCGATTTCCTTCGGGGATCTTGAGCGCTCCGTCGGCTTCAGATCCAGAATGTCCGTAGGAATTGCGCCCAGGACGGCGAGGTTCGTTTCATATTCCCGTTCCCATGCCTTCAGAAAGATCTGTTTCTCGGTCATAGCATGTGCCTTCCTTTCCTGATGGAAAGTGGTGGGTTTCAGTTGTTTTACGTCTACCGGTTCGAACTACCGCAGGCTCGCCGGGCCATCACCTCCTTGGAACCCCCTCAGAATTAGTAATATTATACGAACTTTCGTCAAAGATAGCGAATAAAGGCAGGATTGTCAATAGGCCTGAACGGAATGATTTAGGGGATTTTTCGAGGTGAATTGCCAAAAAGAACGAGTTTTGGCAATTCGTCCTGGTTGAGGAGGGACCCGGCGTGGGAAAAAAACCGGGTTTCAGTATCGGGAAATCGACCCGACCCTGAAACCCGGAATATTCAATCAGAATGCGGTCTTGTTACATCCAGGGCTCGTCAGCCGAGGGACCGTAAATGGACGGGACCCTTCCGCCGGCGATCCGCAGATAGACGGAGAGCTGTCCCCGGTGGTGAACCGAATCCATGATGCTGCTCCAGAGGACATCCGCCTTGCGCATGTCTCCTACTTGCTTCGGGCCTGTCGGGAACTTGATCATGTTATTGAACTCTGCTTCGGGCATCTGCCGTATCTTTTCGACCATCCCCGTGTGGGTTTGCTCGTAGGAGGAAATAATTTCCTGCAACGTCGCGGGCGCCTGCGGAAGGTTCTGGAAATCGATGTTTCCTTTCAGGGTGCCGCCGATCATGGCCATTTCCTCGGTGACGAATGTCCATGCCAGGTCTTTCGCGGTACGCGACTTCTCCGCCGGTTTCATGGCGAGCTTGTCGGCGGGGTATTCCTTCAGAACCTTCAGCGTCGTCTGGAACTCACGCTCCCAGGCCTGAATGAACTGATCCTTCTCTGTGATGGGCATAGCGGACTCCTTTCCTGGTTGGTGGTGGTATCGGTTGCCTCTCATCACTGAACGAGGGGATCCCCCCGGAAGGTTCCCGCCGAGGCGGGTCCACGGCTGCTCGTCCCGGCTCAGTGGATCTCGACGCCGTGCTTCTGCTGGAATTGCCGGAGGGATTCCCAGGCAAGCGGCTGGGGGAGCTTCTTCATGAGCTCGTTCCATGTGATCGCCTCGGAACCGTCGTCTTTTCTGACCATGGAAATGCACGATTCCACCGGGCAGACGAGGAAGCACAACGCGCACCCGACACAATCGGACTGGCGGACCCTCGGCTGGTTCTTTCCGTTGTGGGGCATCAGGTCGATGCACTGGTGGGCGCCGTCCTCGCAGGCGATGTAGCAGAGGTTGCACTGGATGCATTTCTTCTCGTCGATTTCCGCGACGGTTTTATAGAGCAGGTTCAGGTTTCCGAAATCGGTGACGCAATGCACGGCCCGTCCACGGAACTCTTCGATCGTGCGAAACTTCTTCTCCTCCATCCAGTTTGAGAGCCCTTCCACGAGGTCGTTGATGATCCGGAACCCGTAGTGCATGACCGCGGTGCAGACCTGAACGCTGGCCGAACCGAGCAGGATAAACTCCGCCGCGTCACGCCAGGTTGAGATCCCCCCGATGCCGGAGATCGGAAGACCCACCTCGGGATCCCCCGCGACCTGGGCGACCATATTGAGCGCGATCGGTTTGACGGCCGGTCCCGCATACCCCCCATGAGTGCCTTTTCCGTCCACGGAGGGGGTCAGTGTCAGGGAATCGAGGTCGATGCCCATGATGCTGTTGATCGTATTGATGAGCGAGATGCCGTGGGCGCCCCCCTTCTTCGCGGCGCGCGCCGGGAAGCGGACATCGGCGATGTTGGGAGTCAGTTTCACGAGGACCGGGATCGTCGAAACCTCCGTCACCCACTCGGTGATCATCGTGCAATACTCGGGGATCTGGCCCACAGCGGCGCCCATGCCGCGCTCGCTCATCCCATGGGGGCAGCCGTAGTTCAGCTCGATCCCGTCGCAACCGGTGTCGATCGTCCGCTTCACCATGTCGTGCCACACTTCGCGCTTCGATTCGACCATCAGGGATGCGATGACCGCCCGGTCGGGCCACAATTTCTTCGTCTCGGCGATCTCGCGGAGGTTCACCTCGATCGGTCGGTCGCTGATGAGTTCGATATTATTGAGCCCGATCAGCTTCTGTCCGTTAAAATCGATTCCGCCGTACCGGTTCACCGTATTCATGACGGGTTCCCCGATGGTTTTCCAGACCGCCCCGCCCCAACCCTGTTCGAACGCCTTGCACACCTGGTACCCGGAGTTCGAGGGGGGCGCCGAGGCGAGCCAGAACGGATTCGGGGACTTTATTCCACCGCAGTTAATTGAGAGATCGACCATAGCTTGCCTTTAAGTTGAAAATCCGCGTTTAGTTCGGGAAAAGATACTTATCAATGCCGTGCGCGGCGCGTTTTCCGTCCGCGGCGGCGTTGACCACTTCTTTTCCGCCGTTAATGCAATCGCCGCCTGCGAAGAATTTGGGATTTGAGCTCTGCATCGTTTCAGGATTGACGACCACCCGTCCGCTCTTCACGACGAGGCCGGGAATCTGGGCCAGGAGCGTTTCGCCCGTTTTCTGTCCGATCGCCTTGATTACCATATCGACCGGGATGCGGAACTCCGAGTCCGGCACCGGCTCGGCCGTCCGGCGTCCCTTTTCGTCGGGGGCTCCGAGCCTCATTTTCGTGCATTCAAGCTCCTCAACCGCCCCGTTTCCGAGAATCCGTTTCGGAGCGGTAAGGAAGTGAAACACCACCCCGTCCCGTTTCGCAAGGTCGAATTCGAACGCGTAGGCCGACATTTCCCCGGCGCTCCGCCGGTAGATGATGCTGACCTGTTCGGCGCCGAGCCGCTTCGCCTCGGTCGCCGCGTCGATCGCGGTATTTCCCGCTCCGATGACGGCGACACGCTTTCCGACGTCGACGGAGCTCCAGGTTCGCCTCGTCACGCGTTCGATGAACTCCAGCGCGTCGCAAACTCCCCGCAACTCTTCGCCCGGGACCTTCAGGTTCGGCGAATTGCCCAGGCCCACGCCCACGAACACCGCGTCGTGCGACCGGGCGAGATCGTCCATCGAGATGTTCTTCCCGACGGTCATCTCCGTCTTGATCCTGACGCCGAGCCCCTCCACCAGTTTCACCTCGTTGAGGCTGTCCTCATACGACATTTTGTACGGGGCGATTCCCCAGGTATCGAGGCCGCCGGGAATTTTCTTTCCCTCGTACACCGTCACATCGTACCCCATCAGGGCAAGCTCCGCGCCGCACGCGAGCCCCGCCGGTCCGGCCCCGATGATGCCGACGGACTTGCCGTTTTTGGGCGCGGGTGTGAAGAGAGGCGGCATCCCGCTTTCGAAGTACCGGTCGATCGCGAATCTCTGGAGGCGGCCGATCTCGATCGGGTGTTCCCCCCGGTCGTTATAGACGCACGCCCCCTCGCACAGGACGCTCACCGGGCACGCCTTGGCGCATGTCAACGCGATCCAGTTCGATTCCAGGATGGTTTTGGCCGATCCCTTCACGTTCCCGGTCGCGATCTTCTTGATAAACGTCGAAATGTCGATGTGCGTGGGGCATGCCTTCATGCAGGGGGAATCGAAGCAGTAGAGGCAGCGGTTCGCTTCGGCAACAGCCTGGTTCGGAGTGAACGCGGGGTGCAACTCCGAGAAGTTCTCCTCATACTGTTCCGGTGAAAGTTTCGGCGCGGGCTGTTTCATAAATGGGAGTGATGTTAGTAGATATTCGTTTCTCGTTTCCTGCCGGTGTAGTCAACGTAGACCGTCTTGAGTTCCGTATAAAACTCGAACACTTCGGTGCCGCATTCGCGCGGGCCGATCCCTGTGGCCTTGATGCCGCCGAAGGGCGCCTGCGCTTCTCCGCCGATCGTGGGAGAATTGATGTGCACCTTGCCGACCTCCGCGAGCTCCGCAAACTTCATGATCCTCGACATGTCCTGAGAATAGAGGGAGGCGGAGAGCCCGAACTTCGTATCGTTCGCGATCTCCACCGCCTGTTCGAAATCCCGCGCCCGGAGGATCCCGACGACCGGGCCGAATATTTCCTCCTGCGCGATCCTCATGCCCCTCGTCACTCCGCCGAAAAGCGTCGGCTCCACGAAATATCCCTCCCGGTACGCCCCGTCCGTCATCCGCTTCCCGCCTTTCAACAGGCGCGCGCCCTCGGAGGAGCCGATTTTGATATACTCGAGGACCGTGTTCATCTGCCGTTCCTCCACCGCCGGTCCCACGTCCGTCCCGGGATCCATTCCGTCGCCGAGCCGGATCGAATCCATCCGGGCGAGGAGCATCCCCGTGAATTTGTCCGCGACCGCTTCTTCGACGACGATCCTGCTGGAGGCGGTGCATCTCTGGCCGGTCGATCCGAATCCTCCCTGGATGGCGCCTTCGACGGCGAGCGGAAGATCCGCGTCCGCAAGGACGACGATCGGGTTCTTTCCCCCCATTTCACATTGGACCCGCACACCCCTGCGGGAGGCCTGTTCGTAGAGCGAGCATCCCACCTCCGTCGATCCGGTAAAGGAGATCCCGTGGATATCGGGATGGTTCACGATTTCATCGCCGACCGTACCGCCGCCCCCGAGCACCATGTTGAGCGTTCCGGGGGGAAAGCCGGCCTCCTCGAAGATTTCGACGATCTTGACCGCCGTGATAGGAGTGTAGGTGGAGGGTTTGAAGACGACCGTGTTACCGGCCAGGAGGGCCGGCGCGATCTTCCAGACCGGAATTGCCACCGGAAAATTCCACGGCGTGACGAGACCGATCACTCCCACGGGCTGGCGGATCGTATAGATGAAGGTATTCAATAATTCGGACGGGATCGTCGACCCGCGGAGCCGCCTTCCTTCGCCGGCGGTAAATTCCATAATGTTGATGGCGCGCTGCACTTCGCCGCGGGATTCCTTGGGGATCTTCCCTTCCTCGCGTGTGAGCGCCACGGCGACATCTTCCAGCCGTTCCTGCAGAAGCCTCATCGCCTTGAACAGGAGCCGCCCGCGGGTGGGCGCCGGAGTCGCTTTCCAGGCAGGGAACGCGCGCTTCGCCGCCGCGATGGCCGCACGGGCCTCTTCGCGGGTGGAGAGAGGGGTATGGTTCAGAATTTCATTCGTATGAGTGGGGTTGATATTCGGGACGGATTTCCCGGAAGCGGAGCCCACCCATGTTCCTCCGATGAAATTTTTGAGGGTGGCGATCTTCGCTCCGTTCCCGCCCGCCTCGGCCGGCGGGGCGGTCTCCACCGGAATGGAATTTCTCTGGCTCATCGTTCGCCTCAGCTCATCCAGTTGACTTGTGATTCCGGATTCCACTTGGTCGTGGTTTTCTTGAGTTGCGTAAAGAATTCGACGGAGCTTTTCCCGGTAATGTCGCAAGCGCCGAACTTCGAGTCGTTCCATCCTCCGAAGGAAAACGGCTCCCGGGGCACCGGGACGCCGATATTCACGCCGACCATCCCCGCGCTCGCATGCTCGATCACGTATCGCGCCATTCCGCCGCTCTGGGTGAAGACCGAGGCCGCGTTCCCGTACGGCGAGCTATTCTCGATCCGGACCGCCTCCTCGACCGACTTCGCGCGGATGATCGCGAGGACGGGGCCGAACACTTCTTCCTGCGCGATCTTCATATCGGGCCGCACATGGTCGATGACCGTGGGACCCACGTAATATCCGCCCTCCTTGCCGGGAACGACGCACTTCCTTCCGTCGAGAAGCACGGTCGCTCCGTCCCGTTCGGCTTCCGTGATATAGCGTTCTATCCGCTCTTTGGCCTGTTGGGAGATCACCGCGCCGAGGTTCTTGCCTGGCACAATCTTCCGGGCCTCGTCGCAGAGCCGTTTGATGATGTGATCGACCTGCCCGACGGCCACCATCGCGGACGCAGCCATGCATCTCTGGCCGGCGCAGCCGCTCATCGAGACGGCGACGTTCGACGCGGTCATCTCCTCGTTCGCGTCGGGAAGAACGATCAGGTGATTCTTCGCCCCGCCGAGACAGACCGCCCGCTTCATACGGGAGGTCGCGCGGGCGTAGACCAGTTTCGCGACGCGCGTCGAACCGACGAACGTGACCGCATTAATCCCGGGGTGATCGCAAATCGCCTCGACGACCGCCTGAGCCCCGTGCACCACGTTGAACACCCCCTCGGGAAGTCCGGCTTCCTTCAACAGGTCCGCGATTTTCATGGAGCTGAGGGGAACCTGCTCGGACGGTTTCAGGATCATTGTGTTTCCCAGGACGAGCGCGTTCGGTATCGTCCAGTTGGGAACCATGTTCGGAAAATTGAAAGGGGAGATCGAGGCGACCACCCCGATCGGGTGCCGGTCGATCCGGCATTCGACGCCCCGGCTCACCTCGAGGATTTCCCCGGCGGCGATCTGCGGCATCGAGCAGGCAAACTCCGTTACTTCGATCGATTTTTCGACTTCCGCAGCCGCTTCGCTCATTATCTTGCCGTTCTCCTCGTGCACGAGCGCCGAGAGCGCTTTGGCATCGCGCTCAAGGAGAGTCTTGTAGCGGTAAAACACCTGCGCCCGTTCCTTGATCGGAATGGCAGACCATGCCGGAAAGGCGGCCGCGGCGGCGCGGACGGCGGCGTCGACATCGGGAGCCGCAGAGAGGGGAACGGAGGCAATTTCTTCGCCGGTCGACGGGTTCGTCACCGGAAGGGAAGAGGCGGCAAGAGAATCGACGGGTTTCCCGCCGATGAAATTCTTCAGGGCGGGGGCGGGACTCTTGCGTGTTCCCGGCCGTTCGATTGTGTCGGATTGGGGCTGCATGGAGGTTTCCTCACGGGTGCTGCTGGTTGCAAAAATCGAGCCTTCCCGCCCTGGTGGGCGGGAGGGCCCGAGACTGGTTGTCATCCTGAGGGAGCGAAGCGACCGAAGGATCTCGGTCCACGAAAGCAGGGATCCTTCGCTCTGCTCAGGATGACAAAAGAGGTCACTTCATCACCACAAATTTCTTCGTCGATCTGTAAACGTTCGAAGCGAGGCCGTTCGGGCTTGTCGCCGTCAATTGATAGAGATAGACCCCGCTCGAAAGCTGCGATGCGTCGATGGTCGCGCGATACGAACCCGCATGCTGCTCCGCATCGACCACGCGCATCACCTCCTGGCCGAGAAGATTGAAGACCGTCAACCTCACGTTCGATGCGACCGGAAGATCGTAGTCGATATGCGTCGCGGGATTGAACGGGTTCGGATAATTCTGCCGGAGGGCGAATGAGCCGGGTATCCCGGGCGCTCGCTCCACCACCCCTGCGACTGTCACATTGACGATGATCCCTGTCTGGCCCGCATGCGCCGTAACGTGAGCGGAATTGTAGGGATAAGAAAGATATGCCGCCGTCACGTCGTAATTGTAGATTTTGTCCGACACATAGATAACGAAGTTCCCGGTGGCAGAATCGGTTGTGGCCTGCGCGTATGCCGTATCCGAGTTCGAGGCCTGAATCGCCAGCGGGAAGTTTGCCGGGACTCCGTTGATCTGCACCTGCCCTTCGATCGTCGAATTAGCAGTGTAAACGACCAGTGCATAATATAAGCTGTCCCCGAGGCCGATCGCCGGGACCGCCGCCTGCGCGATCAATTCGGAGCCGGTATTTCCGTTGTTACTATTGCTGTTACTCTGGAGGATCCATGTGTCGCTGGTGAGCTCGGCCGCAGTCAATCCGATCTGGAAAAACCCGGACCCGTTAACCCTGCCCGAGTGAAATATGAAGCTTCCGTATCTGTAAAGGTTCACGCCATTGTTCCCGGCGGGATTGCCAAACTCATCGTGTACGGTCCCTGCGACCTGTGCCGCTGCGGGGTATAACGTAAAATTGTATCCGGTGTGATTGCCGGTGACGGTGACGAACGTGTCTTGCGGCGAGATGATGGCGGGTGGATAGGGATTGTTTTCAATCCGCAGGTTCCACGGGTTTCCGGCCGTATCGGCGTCCATGGCGATCGTATAATCCCCGCTCGCGTCGGTATACGCGTCCCAGAAACTATTTTGGTTCCCCCCGTTCTGTTGAAGAACGACGTTGATATATTGGGAGCTTTTCCCGGCCGGGGGTGTGACGTGGCCCGATATTGTGTGAGCGGGAGAGGCGAGAGCCGTCACATTCCCCTCGATGCTGGCGCTCTGCGCATTAAAGGTGAACTTGAGTATGTAGTGGCCCGGGGCGACGCCCACCCGTTGGCCAAAAATGACAAATCCGTTTGCGGTTCCGTCCAGGTCGGGCGGGCCGCCGTTTCCGTTCGAATTGCCGTCGGTCTGCGTGAACGTGAATTTATTGACGTCGGTGCCGGGTTCAATAGTGCCGTTCGAGTTGACGTCGTACCAGATTTCTCCGGAGACCGTCCCTCCGGGTGTCGGGATATTGTAGGACCACTGTATCGTGTCGCCGGAGACCATGCTGAAGTTCGAGCCGACATGGTCCACGGTAAGGTTTGTTACCTGCGCCGCGGCGGGAAACAATGCGCCCGCGACCGCGGTTACCACAATCAATGTAAGAAATGCTCTCATCATATTGCCCTTCACAAGTGACAGGATTTGTTAATTAGCTGCTGCCTCGTCTGCAATCGAGAGTGCGGCGTCCAGCGCGCGGATTCCGGCATCGACCTCCTCTTTCGTGATGATCAGAGGGGGCGCGATCACGAAGTGACTCACCCACGCCTGGATAAACACTCCATTCTTCATCATTTCTGCGGCAACCTTGTCCACCAGAAGAGGAGTGCCGCTCACCTTGTCGCTGTACGAATTAAAGGGTTCCTTCGTCTTCTGGTTCCTGACGACCTCCACGGCCCAGAACATCCCGATGCCCCTCACCTCGCCGATCGAACGGTGCTTCGACTTCAGCCCGTCCAGTTGTTTCCCCATGTAGCTTCCCATTTCAACCGCGCGATCCATCAGGTTCAGCCGCTTGTACTCCTTGATGGCCGCGATCGCCGGCGCGAGCGTCAGGGGATGCGCCTCATAGGTATGTCCGTGCGAAAAATAATGGTCGTCGAAGAAATCGCCGATCTTTTTCGTCGTCGCGCAGAGCCCGAGGGGGACATATGCCGTCGTGATCCCTTTTGCGGTCGTGAGGATGTCCGGCAGGACGTCCCAGTGATTCACGGCGAACCACTTTCCGGTCCGTCCCCACCCGGTCATCACCTCGTCGGCGATCAGGAGAACGTTCCGCCTGGTGCAGATCTCCCGGAGGCGGGGCATGTACTCCCTGGGAGGAATGAGGACGCCGTTCGTGCCGACGACCGGCTCGACAAGCACGGCGGCCACATCGCTCTCGTTTTCGATCATATGATCGATATATTCGACGCACGCGATCTCGCACTCGGGGTAGTGATGGTGGAGAGGGCACCGGTAGCAATTCACCTCCGGCGCGAAGATGACCCCCGGAATTTTTCCGGCGGGCTCCATCGCCCACCGCCTGGGGTCGCCCGTCGCGGCGACAGACCCCATCGTCGAGCCGTGGTACGAATGGTACCGCGCGATGATTTTCGTCTTGCCCGTCACCATGCGCGCAATTTTGAAGGCCGCTTCGTTCGCCTCCGTCCCGGAGGTCGTATAAAAGAATTTTTCCAGGCCCCTGGGCAGGACGTCGAGCAGAAGCGTGCTCAGTTCCGCCCGGACGCCGGTCGCGAACCCGGGAGCGATGTAGGGAAGCGACGCCGCCTGGTCCTGGATCGCCTGTATCACCGCCTTATTCTTGTAGCCGAGCGTCACGCACATGAGCTGGGAGGAGAAATCGAGGTACTTCTTCCCGGCCGCATCGGTGAAGTAGCACCCTTCCGCGTCGACGACGTGAAGGGGTTTCCAGTTTTTCTGGAATCGCCACGTCCCGTAGGTCAGGGAAGCGGTGATCTCGGAGACTGTCGGAATCTGTGAGCCTGTTTTTTCCATGTCAGGGGAGCAATTCTGTCATTTCTTTGTAAATTTCCGGACGCCGGTCGCGATAGAACTGCCAGACGTTCCGGACTTCGGCGATCTCTTCGAGATTAAGGTCGGCCACAAGGAGTTCGTCTTTGTCGCGGCTCGCCTGGGCGATGATCTTTCCGCGCGGGTTGCAGAAGTAACTCTTTCCGTAGAACTCCCCGATGTTCCAAGGGGCCTCGGTTCCGACCCGGTTGATCGCCCCGACGAAATACCCGTTTGCCACCGCGTGCGCCGGCTGCTCGAGCTCCCAGAGATACTCCGAGAGGCCTGCGACCGTCGCCGACGGGTTCAGAAGGATCTCGGCGCCATGGAGCCCGAGGATCCGCGCCCCTTCCGGGAAGTGCCGGTCATAGCAAATGTACACGCCGATATCGGCATAGGCGGTCTTGAAAATGGGGTATCCCAGGTTTCCCGGCTTGAAGTAGAATTTTTCCCAGAATCCAGGTTCGACCTGGGGGATATGAGTCTTGCGGTACTTTCCGAGGTACTTGCCGTCCGCGTCGATGACCGCGGCCGTATTATAGTAGACGCCCGAGATCTCCGATTCGTAGAGCGGGACCACGATGACCATCGAATACTTTTTCGCGAGCTCCTGCATGAGTTTGGTGGTGGGCCCTTCCGGGACTTTTTCCACCATCGCATACCACTTCGTCTTTTGTTCAGCGCAGAAATAGGGTCCATAGAACAGTTCCTGAAGGCACAGGACCTGAACCCCTTTCTTCCCCGCTTCCTCAATCATTCGGACATGTTTGTCGATCATTCCTTGCTTGATGGTCTCGATCGGCTGCTCGGTTGAGGTCGAGAGCGTTGCCTGGATGAGTCCCCCTCTTACAGTGCGCGACATAATCAGAGTTCCTTCGATTTATTAGACCCACAATATAATAAAGTATGGGAACTAAATCACCGCTCCCCATGCCAAATCGCAC
The DNA here is from genome assembly GCA_036522515.1 of Bacteroidota bacterium. Classification (NCBI taxonomy): domain Bacteria; kingdom Pseudomonadati; phylum Bacteroidota; species Bacteroidota bacterium. The sequence goes on along the minus strand of DATDFQ010000041.1, from coordinate 25,558 downwards.
GTCTCCCGGCAAAACCCCCATTTTCGTTGCTTCTTGGGGCAGTTTCACGTATATTGGCGGGACGCTCAAACAAGGGAAATCGTGGATAAATTCGTCATACACGGCGGAAAGAAATTAAGCGGGACGGTCACCATCGGCGGCTCGAAGAACGAGGCCCTCGCCCTGATGCCCGCGACCCTCCTTGCGAGCGGAAAATACCGTTTCACGAACGTCCCTGAGCTTCGGGATATCGCGACGATGGTGAAGCTCCTCCAGATGATGGGAGTGGACGCCGAGAGGGAGAAGGACGGGCTGACCCTGAACACGTTCCGCGTGAACAAATTCGAGGCCCCCTACGAGCAGGTGAAAAAGATGCGCGCGTCTGTCTACGTGCTGGGCCCGCTCACGGCGCGCTACGGGCATGCGAAGGTCTCGCTCCCCGGAGGATGCGCCTGGGGTCCCCGCCCGGTGAACCTCCATATCGAGGGGATGAAAAAGCTCGGCGCGAAGATCGAGATCGACCGGGGATATATCCTCGCGCGGGCTTCGCGGCTCCGGGGGGCGAAGATCGGATTCGACGTTTCGAGCGTGGGCGCGACCGGAAATGTGATGATGGCGGCCGCTCTGGCAAAAGGGACGACCGTCATCGCAAACGCCGCGACAGAACCGGAAATCACAGCGCTCGCCGTCTTCCTGACAAAAATGGGAGCGCGGATTGACGGCATCGGGACTTCACGGCTTGAGATCGAAGGCGTCGACACGCTTCATCCGGTCGACGAGCGGATGATTCCCGACAGAATCGAAGCGGGCACCTTCTTAATCGCGGCGGCGATCAGCGGGAGCACCGTGAAGCTGAACATGTGCAAGCCGGATCATCTGACCGCGGTCCTTGAAAAACTCCGCGAAGCCGGCGCAAGAATCGAAACCGGCGACAACTGGGTGAAAATGAAAGCCCCGCGGACGATCCGGGCGGTCGATGTGACGACCGAGATCTATCCCGGCTTCCCGACCGATATGCAGGCGCAATGGATCACCCTGATGTCCGTTGCCCGCGGCTCGTCCGTCGTCACGGACTCCATTTATTACGACCGCTTCAAGCATGTGCCCGAGTTGACCCGCCTCGGAGCCGACATCACGTTGAGCAGGAACTCGGCGATCGTGAAAGGGGTTAAAGAGCTGACCGGCACGAAAGTCATGTCGACCGACCTGCGCGCGTCGGCGAGCCTCGTGCTGGCCGGCCTCGTGGCGACTGGCCGGACCGAAGTGCTTCGCGTGTACCATCTCGACCGCGGCTACGAACGGATCGAGAAGAAACTCCAGCACCTCGGCGCTTCGATACGCCGGGTCGCGGGGAAGGAATTCTGAACTCTCCCGTTTCCATGGCCGCGGGTTTCCCCGGATGGAAATATTTCCTTCTGCTCTTTGTCGTCATAGCCGCCCTCTACTCCCAGACGGCGCGGTTTGACTTCGTCACCTACGACGATTACGACCTGATCGTCCAGAACGAAACGTTTCTCTCCTCCCTCCCGAATGTCGCGGGCGCATTTGCGGAGCAGGTGTTCGCAGGCCACCACGCGGAGAGCATCTATTACAGGCCGGTCATGATGGCCGGTTTCATCGTCGAATATCACCTGTGGGACCTCAATCCGCTCGGATACCACCTGATGAACGTCGTCCTGCACATCGCCACGACGCTCGTCGTATTTCTGTTGATTCAAAAAATAACCGGCAGTCTCTGGACCGCGATGGTCGGGGGATTGTTGTCCGCGGTCCATCCCGTGCAAACCGAGTCGGTGGCGTGGATCGCCGGCCGGAACGACCTCCTGATGGGCCTCTTCGTGGCCCTCATGATCTATTGCTACGTCTCGTCCCGGGATCAGGCCGGCCGCCCGGAGAGGGCCTTCGCGCTCTCGGTCCTCTTCTTCGCCCTTGCGTTGTTCACCAAGGAGGCGGCGGCATTCTATCTCCTGCTTCTCCCCGCATACGACCTCTGTCTCGGGGGCGCGACGGTCCGGACACTCCTGAGCCGAAAGTCGCTTCTACGCTATGCACCGATGGCCGGAGTTCTGGCGTGCTATCTGGTTGTCCGGTTCGCGGTTCTGGGGACGGTGGTCGGGGCGGAGGGTCTCTACGGAAACACCCCTCTTCTCCACCGGATTGAGGAAGTGCCCGCTATCGTGGCGGCATATCTCCGGCTGCTCGTCATCCCATCCGGGCTCAGCGTCGCCCATCCGCTCAGCCAGTCGCCATGGCTCCGGTCCCCGTGGCTGTGGCTCGCCTGGGGAGTGGTGATCGGACTCGTGTGGAGTATCCGCTGGACCTGGAAACGAGACAGGATCGCCTGCTTTGGACTCCTCTGGTTTGCGATCGGTTTGTTGCCGACGCTCGATATTATTCCGGTCGCTGTCCCCATCCTCGAACACCGTCTCTACGTTCCGATGATCGGGCTCGTACTCGCAGTCGCCCGGGGAGGGTTCCTGATCATCGGCCCGGAATCGCGTAGGCCGACGCTGAAATACCTTCCGGGGAGCCTGGTGCTGCTACTGTTTCTCCTTTCGTTGGAGAGAATCCCCGTCTGGCAGAACAGCGAGACTCTCTGGCTCGACACGATTGGGAAATCTCCAAACTACAGCCGGGCGTACTTCAACCTCGCGGGATATTATTTCAATCTCCGGAGATATGACGATGCGATCGGCCTGCTGGAGAAGTATGTCGAGCTAAAGCCGAACGAGTTTCTGGGCTATTCCAAGCTGCGTGAGACATATTACCTGGCAGGGCACTATGGGGAAGCGGCGCGCGTCTGCCGGGATATGATCGCCCGGTCGCCCCACGATCCGAACCGGTATCTCGAAACGTCCGAACTCTTCGAAAACCTCAAATTGCCCGACAGCGCCATTGCGGTCTGCCGCTCGGGACTCCGGGCCGATTCGACGCTCTACCAGCTCCACGAACACCTCGGTCTTCTCTATGCGGTCCGGGACAGCCTGGATGACGCGGAGCACGAATACCGGGATGCGATCCGGCTGAATCCGCACTACGCGCCCGCGCATTACGGCCTGGGAAAAGTCCGGGCGCTCAGGCACGAGAACCTCCCGGCAATCGAGTCGATCGAAGAGGGAATGAAATACGGCAACGCCCCTCCGGAAGTATTGCGGTTGTTGGCGTATCTCTATACCCAGACCGGTCAGGATGAAAAGGCGAGCGCCCTCGCCCAGCGTTACAATTTGTGACGCTCTGGGTAGCGTCATCCCGGCATGTTTCAGGCCGGGATCTTCATACCCTGGTTTCTCGCCACTCCGCACCCGTTGTGTGCCCGGCACGTGTCGAACATGAGTGACGCGGCTCCGCAAAAGCTAACCTTGAGGCTCCCCATCGCCGGAGGCCTCTTCCTCCTCCTTCTCTCCGTTCTTCTCATCCGGCTTCCGCTGCTCAACTATCTGGGATACGAGTTCTCGTTCGCAATTGCCCTCGCAATGCCATGGCTCGCAGGAATACCTGCGATCAGGTTGTTCCGGATGCGGGAACCGGGGGCGGGATTCAATCAAGCTGTCCGGCAATCTGTCCGGCAGTCGCTGATTCGGGGTTGGATTCTCCTTCTCGTGCCTCTGGCGGTCGGAACCGTGAATCTCTTCATCGTACGGAACTGCTCGTACGGTGAAGGGATGCTCTTTTATATCCTGATCCCCGGGATCACCGTCTTCTGGTCTGTCGGTCTCGCGATGGCCTGCGCGGTGATGGTCCGGCGCGCAGTTGTCGTTTACAGCCTGCTCATCGTTGCGACGCTCCTCTACGCGCTCTATGTAGGATATAGTTCCCCCCAGATCTATTCGTACAACTTCGTGTACGGGTTCTTCCCGGGGTTTTCGTATGATGAGGTCCTGACGATCACCCCCCGTCTGTTGCTCTTCCGGCTCGTCACGATTGTCGCCGGCCTCTTCCTCTTCGACCTGGCGGGTTTCGCCGGGCAAAAAGGAAGGGCGGCGCTTCCGAATCTTCCGGCAGGCAGGTGGAAGAAGGCGCGGTTGTTCGTCACAGGACTCCTTCTCCTTGCCGTCTGGTTTTTGCGCGTATCCCTCGGATTTGAAACGACCGGCGAATCTCTTGAACGAGAGCTCGGATCGACCTATTCCACCGAACACTTCCGGATCTACTACGCGCGGGATTCTTATTCCGCAACCGAAATCGGATGGATCGCCGCCCTGCACGAATACCGGTTCTCTCAGGTTGAAACGGCCCTCCAGATCCGGTTCCACGGAAAGATCACGTCGTACATTTATCCCGACGCCGACACGAAACTGCGGCTGATCGGGACCAGGACGACGAACATCGCGAAACCCTGGCGCCGCGAGATCCATCTCGGCAAGAGTTCCCTCGAAGGCACGCTCAAGCACGAGCTGGTGCATGTGCTGGCGGGGCAATTCGGAATGCCCGTCATCCGGGCGCATTATCACATCGGACTCGTGGAGGGGCTGGCCATGGCGGTCGACCCCGATTTTGGAAACCGCACGCTCGACCAGTATGCCGCGGCGATCAGGGAATTCAAACTCGTAGGCGATCCGCGGCCTCTCATCAGTCCGCTCGGGTTCGCGACGAGGGCGTCGTCGGTAAGCTATGTCCTGATGGGCTCGTTTTGCAAATACCTGATCGACAGGTACGGGATTGTCCTCTTCCGGGCTTTGTACGGCGGGAAATCGCCCGCCGACGTCTACGGAAAATCGTACGACGGCCTGGTCGACGAATGGCAGACGCACCTCGCCGCCACGTCCATTCCGGAATCGTGGCGGAAACACGTCGAATACTATTTCGACAGGCCCTCGATTTTCGCAAAGGAGTGTGCGAGGGAAGTCGCAAAACGGAACGAGGCGGGGTATCGGAACCTCGATCTGAACAACCCCGGCGCCGCCATTTCCGACTTTTCCGCCGCCCTGGTGACGAGCTGGAACACAGAGTCGTACGCCGGGCTCATCCGTTCCTCCTTTAACGCGGGGCGGTACGACACGGTGGTGGAGTTAATCAGGGCGCGGGCAACGGACTCGCTCCACCGGTCGAGCCTCATCAACCTCGACATCCTCTACGGAGACGCCCTCTGGTACCGGGGTGATGCGGCGGGAGCGAGGAAGGCCTATGGAGAACTCCTGGGGTTCGACATCTCCGAGAATCTCGACGATGCGGCCGCGATCCGCTTGACGGCGACGGAGGACGATGACCTCCGGGCCGCGCTTCCGGCATATATCGTCGGATCGTTGACGGACTCCTCCGCGCAGAAGCTTCTGGATGATCTTTCCCGCCGCTCGCGGGATCCCATCATCTCGTACCTCGAAGGGAGGCTCTTCTTCCGGCAGAAGAAGTACCGGCTGGCGGTCGAGCGTTTCCGCGCGATGGCTCGTGATTCCGTCATGCAATCCCGCCCCGGGGGGGCGTTCGAGCGTGCGATTCTGGATTCACGCCGGGAACAGCTGACGGGAGAGGCGTACTTCCGGCTCGGAGACTTTCAGCAGGCCCGGGTCCATTTCTGGGAGTCGCTCAATTTTGTTACGAATGATTTGACGGTGCAGCGGGTCGACGACTGGCTCGAGCGGTGCGACTGGTTTGAAAAGAACGGGGGGAGTTACATTGCATCTCGCCGGTGAGTTGCCTATTTTCGATGATGTCGCAGTTTGGGGGACTTTCTCTCCAACTCGTCATGCTGACATGCTTTAGGTCAGCATCTTGAAAAGCTTTTAGAAAGATCCCGACCTGAAACATGTCGGGATGACGGCATAGGATGAAACCGAGGCGCGATCCTATTTCCACTCATGCAAAAGTTCGACCGGATTCTCATATCGCGTATGAAGTTTATCGGCGACGTGGTGTTGACCACGCCGGTCGTCCGCGCCGTACGGGAGAAATTTCCATCCGCACACATCGCCTACCTCGCGGAGAAGCAAGCGGTGTCCCTTCTCGAGGGGAACCCGCACCTCAACGAGCTCATCGCATTTGATTTTTCGAAGCCGGGGTTCCTGGAACAACTCCGCGTGATTCAACGCCTCCGCAAGGGAAAATTCGACGTCTTCATAGATTTGTTCTGCAACCCCCGCACGGCCCTGCTCGCCCGATCGAGCGGCGCGCCTGTCCGGATCGGCAAGGAGGTGCGGGGACGCGGGCGATTGTATACCGAACGGATCGTGGACGACGGAAAGCCGAAAACGGCGATCGAATACCACTATCAGTATGTCCGACCTCTGGGCGTCGAACGCACTCACGTGCAAACGGAAATATTCCTGAGCGATGCGGAAAAACGCGAGGCGGGAATCTATCTCAAGTGGCAGGATGTGGATCTGGAGAAGCCGGTCGTCGGGTTGCACCCCGGCGCGACCTGGCCGGCAAAAATGTGGCCCGCCGAACGATTCGCCGATCTGATCGATTTGATCAAGGCAAAGCTCGATGTCCACGTGGTGGTGACACAGGGCCCCCGCGACGCCGCTATTATAGAGAAGATTTCGGCTCTGGCGGTGGGAAACGCGACATTTCTCAAGGCGGTGCCCTTGCGGCAGCTCGCCGCGGTGCTTTCAAAGTTCAGAGTGTATGTCGCGAACGACAGCGGACCCATGCATATCGCTGCCGCAGTCGGGACCAGGACGATCGGGATTTTCGGTCCGGGCGAGGAGAATATCTGGTTTCCGTACGTGCCGCCGTTCTACCCTCTTTCCGCCGGCCACACGGCACTTCGGAAGGACGTGCCCTGCCATCCCTGCCACCTCGATTACTGCAACCGTGAAGGCGAAGGGTACATGGAGTGCATGAATCTGCTCGGCGTGAAGGAGGTGTTTGAAGAAATCCGGAAACGATTATAGGTAGTGGCTTGTCATCCTGAGGAAGCGGAGCGACCGAAGGATCTCGTCGTTGGGATCCAAAGCACTCAGAGATCCTTCGTTGCGCTCAGGATGACAATCCTCCGGCCTTCGTTGCATTTCGTCCGGCTTTTGGCGATATTCAAGCACTTTTTCAGCCTAACCTCCCAATGGATACGACAATGACCACGATTACCGACGCCTATGCGCGGGAAATCCTCGACTCACGCGGAAATCCCACGATCGAAGTCGACGTTGTGCTGGAATCCGGCGTCCGCGGCCGCGCGTCGGTTCCGAGCGGGGCATCGACCGGCGAGCGCGAGGCGATCGAGCTTCGCGACGGCGACAAGATGCGCTACGACGGCAAGGGAGTCCTGAATGCCGTCGAGAACGTGAACGATAAAATCGCGGAAGCCATCATCGGCTTCGACGCGACGGACCAGGTCGGGATCGATCGTCTGATGATCGAACTCGACGCGACCCCGACCAAAGCAAACCTCGGGGCGAACGCGATCCTCGGCGTTTCCCTCGCCGTCGCCAGGGCAGCCGCGGAGGCGCTCGAGATGCCGCTCTACCGGTATCTCGGCGGGGCGAACGCCAAAGTGCTCCCCGTTCCGATGATGAATATCCTCAACGGCGGGAAGCATGCGGACAACAATGTCGATTTCCAGGAGTTCATGATCGTTCCCGTTGACGCGGTGAATTTCGCGGAGGCGCTCCGGATGGGAACCGAGACCTTTCATTCGCTGAAAGGGGTTCTCAAGAAAAAGGGGTACAACACGGCGGTCGGCGATGAGGGGGGATTCGCGCCCAACCTGAAATCGAACGAGGAAGCGATCGAGGTCATCCTCGACGCGATCGTGAAGGCGGGCATGAAGCCGGGAAAAGACATCTTCCTGGCGCTCGATCCCGCGGCGAGCGAGTTCTTTGAGAAGGGAAAATACGTCTTCAGAAAATCGGACAAGTCGGCGAAGAAACCGGAGCAGATGGTGAAGTTCTATGAGAAGTGGGTGAAGGAATATCCGATCATTTCGATTGAGGACGGGATGGCCGAGAACGACTGGGAGGGATGGACCATCATGACCGAAACGCTCGGAGAGAAAATCCAGCTCGTGGGGGACGACCTCTTCGTGACGAACACGGAGATCCTCGCGAAAGGGATCGAAAAAGGAGTGGCAAACTCGATTCTGATCAAGGTCAATCAGATCGGCACCCTCACCGAAACGCTCGACTGCATAGAAATGGCGAAACGGGCGGGATATTCGACGGTGATCAGCCATCGTTCGGGAGAAACGGAAGACACGACCATCGCCGACATCGCCGTCGCGACGAACGCCGGCCAGATCAAGACCGGTTCGGCGAGCCGCACCGATCGGGTCGCAAAGTACAACCAGCTCCTCCGGATCGAAGAGGAGCTCGATACGAACGCCATCTATCCCGGCCTGGGAGCGTTTTGAATAATATGGGATCGGCAATCAAATTCGGAACGGACGGCTGGCGCGGCAGGATCGCCGAAGATTACACGTTTGAGAACGTCCGCCGCTGCTCCCAGGGCTTTGCGGAATACCTTCGTTCGACGATGGCGCCGGAGAAGCTTTCCCGGGGCGTCGTTATCGGAGGCGACCGCCGGTTCAACTCGGAGCATTTCGCCGCCGCCGCCGCGGAAGTCCTCGCGGCAAACGGGATTCCCGTGCATTATTGCGGAGGAGGCGTCCCCACCCCCGTCATCTCGTTTAGCGTGAAGGCGCGGGGAGCGATAGCGGCGATCAACATTACCGCGAGCCATAATCCGCCCACCGATAACGGATTCAAGGTGCGGGACGAGACGGGGGGAGCGATCGCCCCCGAGGGATTGAAAAAGATCGAACAATCGATCCCTCCCGATGTGGCGGGGGTGAAGCGGATGAAGTTCGCCGACGCCCTCTCCGCGGGCACGATCAAAGAGTTTAACGCAGATGCGAAGTACCTCGAACAACTCGGGCATATGATCGACGTGGCGCCGATCCGAAATTCGGGGATGAAAATCCTCGTCGATCCGATGTGGGGCAACGGCGCCGGATGGTTCCCGCGGCTTCTCTCCGGAGGCAAGGCGGAGGTCGTCGAAATCCACAGCGAGCGCAACCCCGCGTTTCCAGAAATGAGCAGGCCCGAGCCGATTCCGCCCAACGTCGACGCGGGACTGGCGAAAGGGAAGCAGGCGGGCGCCGATGTCGTCATCATCACGGATGGAGACGCGGACCGCGTGGGAATCGGGGATGAGAAGGGGAGGTTTATCGACCAATTACGGGTCTATGCGCTCCTCGCGATGTACCTTCTCGACGTGCGCGGCATGCGGGGCGCGATCGTGAAGACTCTCTCCACGACTTCCATGCTCGATGCGCTTGCGAAGATCTACGGCATCCCCATTTATGAAACCGGGGTCGGGTTCAAGTACGTCGCACCGAAGATGACCGAGACGGACGCCCTGATCGGGGGAGAAGAAAGCGGCGGTTACGCGTTTCGCGGGCATGTCCCCGAGCGCGACGGGATTCTTGCGGGCCTCTTTTTCCTCGACCTCATGTGCAAAACCGGGCTTAAGCCCTCCCAGCTCCTCGACAGGCTCTTCGAAAAGGTCGGGCCTCACTACTATGACCGTATCGATATCGTGATCGAGGAATCCCAGCGCGACAAACTCCTCGGAAAACTGAAGGCCTCCCATCCGAAGCAGGTCGCCGGGATGGACGTGGTGCAAACGAACCTCTCCGACGGATTCAAGTACATTTTGAAGGACGGAAGCTGGCTCCTGATTCGTTTCTCGGGAACCGAACCCCTGGTCCGGATTTACTCGGAAGCCCCAAGCGAAGAAAGAATACGCGCAATCCTCGAAGACGGACGGAAACTGTTGCAGTAAGAGGGCGCACCCCCCCTCGCACCCAAACACGGGTCACCCTTTGGCATCCACCGGCGTAAAAACTCTTCAAATGGGGATCCGCCCCAACCTCCCCCAGTTCTCACTCCTCGTTCTCGTCAACGCATTCGTCGGCGCGATGGTGGGAATGGAACGGTCGATTCTTCCCCTGATGGGAGAACGGGAGTTTGGAATCGCGTCGCGCTCGGCGATCATCTCCTTTCTCATCACCTTCGGGATCGTGAAGGCGTTGAGCAATCTCGTCGCGGGGAGGTTCTCAGACCGTGTTGGCCGAAGAAAGATCCTGATCGCGGGTTGGATTGCCGGAATCCCGGTTCCGTTCCTGTTGATGGGAGCGCAGTCGTGGTCGTGGATCCTCGCGGCGAACGTTCTGCTCGGGCTCAACCAGGGATTGTGCTGGTCGACCACCGTCATCATGAAAATCGACCTCGCGGGACCCAGGAGGCGGGGGTTCGCAATGGGGCTGAACGAGTTCTCCGGATATGTCGCGGTCGCGGTTGCGGCGTTTTGTTCGGCGCTGATCGCCCAGAAGTACGGCCTCCGTCCCTATCCGTTCTTCCTCGGGGTTGGCGTCTCAATCACGGGATTTCTTCTTTCGTTCCTGTTCGTAAAAGAAACAAGCGGGTTCACGAAGGTGGAGTCCGGCCTCTCCGGGCGGCCCCGCGAGGAAACCGCGGAAGAGGCAATCTCCTTCAAGGAAGTATTTCTTCGAACGTCCTGGCAGGATCGTAATCTTTTCAGCTGCAGCCAGGCCGGACTCATCAACAACCTCAACGACGGCGTAGCGTGGGGCCTGTTTCCGATTTACTTCGCCTCGCTCGGATTCCCGGTCGCCGAAATCGGAATCCTCGCGGCTGTCTATCCGGGAGTCTGGGGGGTGACACAGGTCTTTACCGGGATCCTCAGCGATAACATCGGGCGAAAGTGGATGATCGCCGCCGGGATGTGGCTTCAGGCCGCGGCCATCTGGATGATACTCGGCGCCGGCGAGTTCGCGTGGCTCCTCGGAGCGTCCGCTCTCCTGGGGCTTGGAACCGCGCTGGCCTATCCGACATTACTTGCCGCCGTAGGGGACTCATCCAAACCCGCGTGGCGGGCATCGGCGGTCGGAGTTTACCGGCTCTGGCGCGATCTGGGATATGCGGCCGGGGCGATATGCATAGGGTTTGCCGCAGATACCCTGGGCCTCAGTCCCGCTTTTCGAATCGTCGCCTGTCTGACGTTCGTTTCGGGTGTGATCGTTGCCGCCGCTTACCGCGAACCGTCCGGATCCGGTTAGTATTTTTATCCGGGAATTCATACATTAATCACCTCAGTCAATCCACTCATTCAAATTCAACAAGGATACGAAAATGCCGATACGGACAGCGGACGCCGTTTGGGAGGGAGACCTCAAAACGGGGAAGGGGAACATGAAACTTGCGGGGGGAGCCTTCGACGGCCCCTATTCATTCTCCTCGAGATTCGAAGAAGGGAAGGGGACCAATCCTGAAGAGCTCATTGCGGCGGCTCACGCGGGATGCTTCTCCATGGCCTTCTCAGGCGGACTCACAAGAGCGGGATTTGCCCCCACAAGAGTGAGCACCAACGCCAAAGTGAAGATCGAAAAAGTCGGAGAGGGATTCAAGATAACGACGAGCGAGCTGACGACGGAGGCCGTGGTGCCCGGCATCGACGAGTCAAAATTCCAGGAAGTCGCCGAGGGTGCCAAGAAGAACTGCCCCGTTTCGCAGGCGCTCGCAGGGGTGAATATCACTCTGACCGCGAAGCTCTTGAAGTAGGGAATTCAAGCACAGATCATCGCGTTGGCCTTGAGTGATGAACCCGTAGGATCGAATCAAGAAAAGGTTTGAGCCGCGGGTTTTTGCTTTTTTGGCCGGCGGAGTACCGGCCTCTGCGACATCCGCAAAAAATTCGATTCGCCATGGAGTCCAGGAATCTTTTCGATATCAGTGTCATCATCAACGCTCCTCCCGGGCATGTTTGGGGGATCATGGCTGATGTTGAGCGGTGGCCCGAGTGGACCACGAGCGTGAGAAAGGTGAGACGCCTGCAGGACGGCCCTTTAACCGTGGGATCGAAAATGTGGATTTATCAGCCCAAGCTTCCTCCGGCACTCTGGCATGTCACCGCACTGGAGCACGAGTCGGGCTTTACAGGGACCACTTCCAGTCCCGGCGTAACGGTGACCGCCCATCATGCCATTTTGCCGGCTTCTGAGGGCTCGAGGGTAACTCTTTCGATTAGATTTTCAGGATTACTGGGGCCATTGCTCGCGAGAATGACCTCCAGCCTGAATAATCGATACCTAAAGCTTGAGGCTGACGGACTCAAAAAGAGGAGCGAGGAGACATACTCGTCATGATCGCGGAGCGAACGCATTGAAAACACTGGACGGACGCGAGATCGAGCTCAAGCAGGACAAGATCGATACCCTGAAGATGCGTCTGCGTGGCCCTGTGCTTCTTCCGGGCGGCGCCGGCTACGAAGATTCCCGGACGGTCTGGAATGGGATGATCGATCGCAGGCCCTCTCTCGTTGTCCGCTGCCTCGGTGTCGCCGATGTGATCGCGTGTGTTCAATTTGTGCGCGAAAACGGGCTTCTCCTCTGCATCAAGGGGGGCGGGCACAACATCGCGGGACTCGCCACCGCCGACGGAGCGCTCATGCTCGATATGTCTCTCATGCGCGGCGTCTGGGTAAACAAGCTGGAATCGATCGCCCATGCGCAGGCGGGCTGTCTCCTCGGAGATCTGGACCGTGAGACCCAGATCCACGGGCTCGCTGCCGTGCTTGGATTTGTGTCGCTCACCGGCATTGCCGGACTCACGCTGGGGGGAGGGTTCGGTTACCTGACACGGCGCTGGGGTTGGACGGCCGATACCGTCGTCGGAATGGACGTCGTCACTGCTGATGGACGGCTCGTGCGAGCGAGCGGAGACGAAAATTCCGATCTCTTCTGGGGATTGCGGGGCGGCGGCGGCAATTTCGGCGTCGTGACGGGATTCGATTACAGGCTTTTTCCAGTCGGCCCGGAGATTGTCGGTGGGCTCGTCGCGTGGCCGGGGACCGAGGCTCCCGCAGTGCTGGAATTGTACCGGAAGCTCGCCGAGAGTGCGCCGCCGGAGCTTACGCTCGTATTGGTGATTCGCCTGGCTCCCCCTGCGCCATGGCTTCCAAAGGAGTGGCATGGAAAGCTGATCGCGGGAATTCTTGCCTGCTATTCCGGCGATCCCGCAGAGGGAGAGAAACTTGTCGCTCCGATCAAATCGTTCGGGAAGCCGGTCGGCGATGTTCTCGTTCGCCGCCCCTATGCGCAACTGCAATCGCTCCTCGATGCGACTCAGCCTAAAGGGCTCCGGTACTATTGGAAGAGCGAATACGTTTCGCAACTCGATCCCGGGCTGCTGTCCGGGATTGTTCAGCATGCCGGCAGCATTCCGTCCCGGCACTCGGCGATAGGCCTCTTCCAGATCGGCGGCGCCCTCAACAGGCTCGATCGGGATCATTCCCCTGTCGGTAATCGTGACGCGCGGTATGTTCTCAACATTCCGGGGGCGTGGGAACGGGCGGAGGAGGACAAAACAAACATTGATTGGGTTCGGGGAGCATGGAACGATATGAAGAAGTATTCGACGGGGGGAACCTACCTCAATTTTCTGACCGAAGACGAAGGGACTGAACGCACCGACGCATCACTCGGCAACGCACTCAAGCGACTCGCTCAGGTCAAGAAGAAGTGGGATCCCGAAAACATGTTCCGCACAAACCGCAACATTAAGCCAGGATGAGAAACGAATCCATCACAGGCAGTCCCACTTTCCAAAAGAGCAAGGATATGAGAACACTTTATCTTTCTGTCGCGCTCTCCCTCGTAGCGGCGTCGATCTGCTCCGCTCAACCCTCCACGCCCGGTAGTCCCGGAAAGGCGCAGAGGGACAGCGTTGCCCACGCCAGAATGATTGCGGATTCACTGAGGATCGAAAAACTCGTCGCGATCTCCGAATACCCCTACCTCAAGGGTACCAAGTGGAGCGGGGTCGTACCTGTGGCCGATCCGACTGAAATTCCCGACCCGAACCGCGAGTACAAGCTGCTGTTCGGCGTCACCGCCAAGAATCCCGACTCTCTCGCCAAAGATATCAATAAGAGCCTGGACGAAGTCGCCCGGGTGCTCAACCTGCATGTCGCGTCGGGAATCGCGCCGAACAAAATCACTCCGGTTGTGCTGGTGTATGGCCCCGGCCTCGAGGCGCTCATGAGCAACGAGAGTTATCAGAAAAAGCATTCCGTGGATAACCCGAACATCAAGCTCATTCAGGATATCGAGAAGGCAGGAGGAAAGTTCATCGCTTGCGGGCAGGCCATGGCATTTTCCGATGTCAAAAAGGAGCAGCTTCTGCCCGAAGTGAAAATAACGCTTACGGCCCAGACGGTGTTGTCAAACTATCAGCTCCAGGGGTACGTCTTGTATTCGATCCGAGTGGATCGATAACGTCAACGCCGTCACTCGAGTCGATTGGGTGTTGGGGGGCACCTGAGTTTCATCCAAGGGCGTTGAAAGATGCTGACCAAAAGCATGTCAGCATGACGAGATGGAGAGATAGTCGGCAAAAGAGAGGCGCTACTGTTTGGTGAAAGGATTTGAGAATGAATGAGAATCCGGCCCTGCTGAAATCAATCGCGCCGCAATTCGTGGTTCCTGATGTGGTCAAAGCAGCGGAGTATTACAGGGACTTTCTTGGGTTCAAGATCCTTGGATATTGGCTCGACCCGCCGGTCTTTGCAATTATCAAACGAGGCGATATTACGATCCATTTGGGAAAAGGGGACACTGATATCGCCCAGGGAAATGTCACCCGTCGGGAGGGAGGGCTCGATGCGTACATTTACGCGGCGGGTGTTGATGCGTTGTTCGAGGAGTTCCGTAACCGGGGCGCCGACATTATCGACGGTCCGATTGACACTGTTTACGGCACCCGGGAAGTCCTGGTCCAGGATTGCTACGGCTTCGTCATCTCCTTTGGCGAGAATCGGACAACCGCGCCTCCACCTGCTGACAAGGAAAACCGATGACGAACGAACTCATCACCGTCCTGGCGAATCTTGCCCTCACGCTCTCATTCATCGTGGCGGTGATATTCGGTATCGCCCAGGTTCGGGCTGCGGGGCGGGATCGCCGTGAACGATTGACGCTGGAGACGGTTCGAAGTTTCCAAACCCGCGAGTTTTCCGAGTTGATGGTCCACATCAGCACCCATGACTTGCCGACCACCTATGAGAATTGGCAGGCCCTTCCTGCAAGTGATAAGACCGTTTACTTACAGTTTGCACAGGAAATGGAGTCGCTGGGGATTCTTGTCGCAGAACGGCTGATCAACATCGACCTCGTAGAGAAGACTCTCGGTTCCTTTGTCATAACTTCATGGGAAAAATATAAGCCGGCATTTTCAGAAATGCGCCAGAAACTTCCGGACCCCTATCTGGGCGAATATTTTCAGTGGCTCGCTGAACGGCTCGGAGTGCTCATGCGGAAAAAGCCGCGCAAGCCGTTCTATGAGACTTAGGCGGGTTGTCGCTTTCGACAGCGCCGTTTGGGGTAATTCATGAGTATGAAGGCGATACTCTTCGGGGCCACCGGGATGGTCGGTGAAGGAGTGCTCCATGAGGCACTCGACGATCCCCGGATCGATTCCGTTCTGGTGATCGGTCGAAGATCGTGCGATCTCAGGCATCCCAGGCTCATCGAAGTGCTTCACAACGATTTCTATGATTACTCGGCGATCGAAGTTCGTCTGGCCGGATACGACGCCTGTTTCTTTTGCCTTGGCGTTACTTCGGTCGGCAAGCGGGAGGAAGAATACCGCCGGTTAACATACGACCTGACGATGGCGGCAGCCCGGACACTGGTGCGTCTCAATCCACAAATGGTCTTCTGTTATGTCTCCGGAGCGGGGACCGACAGTACTGAGCGGGGCAAAAGCATGTGGGCCAGGGTGAAGGGCAAAACGGAAAATGATCTGATGAAACTCCCCTTCAAAGCGGTCTATGCCTTCCGGCCCGGATTTATCAAACCAATTGCAGGATCCAAAAGGAGCCTCACGATCTCAAAGGTCCTCGCGCCTTTCTATCCGGTCATGAAACTGCTCGCTCCGAAGTTCGTATGCACGCTTGAGGATGTCGGTCGTTCGATGATCCGTGCGGCAGCGGCAGGTTATCCTAAACCTGTATTGGAGTGCATTGATATCGCGGAACTCTCGCGAACGTGAAATCCATGCCAAAACCCAAGAGCGTCGACGCGTACATTGCCGCGGCTTCGAAGGATGCCAAAGGGAAACTGAAACAGCTTCGGAAGGCAATCAGAGAGACCGCGCCGGCGGCCGAGGAACGCATCAGCTACGGAATTCCCTACTACGGGTATAAAGGACGGCTGGTTTATTTCGCGGCGTTTAAGAATCATATCGGACTCTATCTCCCGGGCCCCGTTCTCGAGGAGCACAAGAATGAGTTGAAGGGATTTGAAACTGCCAAAGCGACCGTCCGCTTTCCATTGGACAGGAATCTCCCGATCGCACTCATAAAAAAACTGGTCAGGGCGAGAAAGAAATTGAACGAGGCCAAAGAGAAGAAATGAATCCTTCGCCGGACACCGGGGAGATTGCCGGAGCGGTTCGCCTGTGGCTGCGCCTGCCTGCCATCGTTCGGGCCGTCCTTACAGGCGGAATCGTCGCGGCAGCCGGCACAGTCCCGTGGGCACTTCTTGCAACGGCAAACACGAAATATTGGTCGAGCGTACCCTGGGCTCTGATTCCCACAATCCTCTATCTCTGGTTTTTCTGGTGGTACGTTCGCGGGGGAGGATGGCCGCAATCGACTTCAGGGTTCCGGCGGACGTATTGCCGCGCGAACCGTGTTCAGGGCGAGGTGTGGGGCGCTGCGATACTGGCCGGAGTTTTGGGCCTCATCTCCCTTGTTCTCTTCCAGAGCGTCATGAACCGCCTCGTCAGGCTTCCTCAACAGGAGCACCTTGACATCTCCCGGTATCCTCCCGTGACCGTGTTCATGTGGATTGTCATGAGCGCCATCGTAGCCGGCGTGGCTGAGGAAACATCATTCCGCGGTTACATGCAGAAGCAGATCGAAGAGCGGCATGGTCCGGTGATCGCAATCCTGGTCACCGGGGCCCTGTTTGGGTTTGCCCACTTCAGTCACCCGGAGGTCGGGTTGATCCTGATGCCATACTATATAGTAGTGGCTGCTGTCTATGGAGCGCTCGCCTACTTTACGAATTCCATCTACCCGAGCATGGTCCTCCATGCAGGGGGCAACATCCTGAGCACACTGGACCTGATCGGGCGGGGACGCTCGGAATGGCAGGCTTCTCCGGGCGCTTCACCGCTCATCTGGGAAACCGGTGTAGACGCATCATTCTGGCTATCGGTGATCGGTCTCCTCGCGGTGGGTGCCGGCGCTCTCCTGGCATACTCCGGATTGCGACGGGTTGCACGGAGCGCGGCCGGGGCTATTGCGCCGGTCTGAGAATGCGGCCTGTGACACTGATTCATTCATCTCTCCGGTGAGGAGTATGATATGAGCATCTCAATCTGCAAATTAACCCTACTCCAACTGCTGGTTGTATTGCCGTTATGCGGGCGGCAGAGCCCCCCGGCGGGAGAGGGGCGTCGCCCGGGCGAGGGCCTGTCAGGAAGCTATACGTGGAAACAACTCACGCCCGAGGCGGGCTACGCGAAAAGCTACAACTATCAATTGTTTTCGGACGGCGACATTGTCCGGGCTTTTCATCACGACGGCGTATGGTTTTCCCGGGATGGTGTTTCCTGGCAGAAGACAGCGCTTCCGGATATTGTCAACCGGCAGGCATTTCTGGATTACGTGAGGTTCAAAGGCGCGATCTACGCCCTCGGAACGTTCGACGGGAATATCGAGCGGTATACCCAGACAACCCAGATCGCGCGGACATCGGATTACAAGAGCTGGGAAATTCTTGCAAAGGAATCGACCCTCCCGAAACGGTTCTTCTACCATCCATTCGTATTTCAAGACAAGATTTGGATTATCGGAGGTGAGGACGCTGCAGGCGAGTACGACGATGCGTGGGTATCGTCGGACGCAGTACACTGGACGAAGATTGCCGACCGTCTACCGTTCGGGAAGCGTGCAGGACAACAATTTGTACTCTTCAAGGATAAGTTGTATATGTTGGGCTCCGATGCGTGGGTTTCATCGGACGGATTACATTGGGAGTTGCTTACGCCGAAGATTGCAGAGGGTAACATCTTCGGCTATTCGGTTGAGGTGTTCGATGGCAGGATCTGGTTGATCGGATGCAATCGGAATGGGATCTTCAGGAGCGAAGTCCTTACATCGGCGGATGGAGTGAAGTGGATCCCGCAGCGAGCCCCATGGACTCCACGCGGGGGGGTTGCCACATGCATCTTCAGGAACCAGATAATGATGACAGGCGGGAAATATGGCGGTCCTGGAATCGCCGGACAGACGGAATTTGTCTACAGCAACGACGTATGGGTGCTCAGGAGGCCGTGATCCGCCATGAACTCTCACAATCAATCGGAGTCGACATGAAGGCCAAGTCCTCCTACACGGTCAAGAAATGGGAAGAAGCGACATATCGCGAGATATCTTCTGAAAAGAAAATGACGAGGGCATCTGTCGTCTACGAGTTCAAAGGCGACCTGGCCGGCAGCGGCCATGTCGAATACCTGATGTTCTACCGGCACTTTGATCAAGCGGACCAGCACAAGGCAAGAGCTTCCTACGTCGGCCTCATCTATTTCGAGGGGAACCTGCTGGGGATGGAGGGAAGCTTTGTCCTCGAAGACACCGGCACATTTGAGGGCGGGGCTGCCAGCTCCTCCGTGAGGATTTCGGAAGATTCCGGGAGCGGGAAGCTGAAAGGCATCCATGGATCCGGAACGTATCTCGCGGACAAAGACGGATTTCGCATTGAATTGGACTATGCTCTCTAGGGCGCATGGGCGGCGCAGCAGCATCGAGGAGAAAGTGACAGGAAGAAAAAAAGCAAACAGAGGAGAATTCATATGGCGCATCTCGTAGCCGTCACCGGTGCATCCGGCAACATCGGGAGAGTTCTTGTCGAACGGCTCCTTCGGAAACAGGTGAGTGTTCGTGTCATCGGGCGAAGCCGCGACAAGCTGGCGCCGTTCGTCGCCCGGGGCGCCGAAGAACGTGTCGGAGATCTTCAGGACTCCTCGTTCCTGAACGAAGCGCTCCGGGAAGTCGACGCAATGTTTGCGATGATCCCCGAGCACCCGGACCATCCGGACTTCCTCGGGGACAAACGCCGCACCGCTGCGAGCCTGGCCGGGGCTATCCGTGCGGCGAGTGTTCCTCGGGTCGTCGCTCTGAGCGCGATCGGAGTCAGCCCGCCCTCAGGGATCGGGCCGGCCGCGCCGAACGGGGAATTTGAAGGATTGTTGAAGTCGATTCCGGGACTCTCGCTGGTGGTTCTTCGTCCCGCCTTCCTGATGGAAAACTATCTCGGCTCCATCCCATTAATGAAGGGCGCGGGGATGAACGGCGGTGCGATTCATTCAGAAGTCCCGTTTGCCATGATCTGTACCCAGGACATCGCCTCAGTTGCGGCGGACTACCTGATTGGGGCGAAGTTCCAGGGACAAACCGTCCATGAGCTGCTGGGACCCCGCGACTATACATGCCGTGAAGCCACGTCTATTCTGGGCGGGGCGATCGGCAAACCCGATCTGCCGTATGTCGAACTTCCCTATGAAGGTCTGCACAAAGGCCTTGTGGGAGCCGGCTTTTCCCGGAACGCCGCAACCGCTCTCGTCGAACTGCAGACGGCCTTGAACGAGGGGCGGGTCCAGCGTCTGGCAAGGCGGACAGAGTCGAACACCACGCCGACGACTCTGGAAGCGTTCGCGCGCGATGTCTTCGCCCCCGCATACCGGGCAAGTTGAGCCCCGAGAAATCCGGCGATGAAATTGGGAATTATGGGTAGTATTTCACATTCACCCCATATGTCATCCTGAGGGAGCGTAGCGACCGAAGGATCTCATCTATCCCCCCAGCGAGATCCTTCGCTTCGCTCAGGATGACAAATTGAGACATTACGGAATTTTGAGATGAATCTCCCATTGCGTACCTTTGCACGATGTTCCGTGGCGACCCCTTAATTCGTCACTCATTCAATCACAATCGAGAGTAGGAGAATCTCCATGCCCATGACAGGACTCACCGAACTCTGGCTACCGGTTCTGCTCTCCTCCGTCTTCGTCTTCATCCTGAGCTCCATCATCCACATGGCTTCACCCTGGCACAAGAGCGATTATCCCAAGATGGCGAACGAGGAGAAAGTAATGGATGCGCTCCGGCCGCTTGCGATTCCTCCCGGCGATTACATGGTCCCCCGCCCGTCAAGCAGGCAGGAGATGCGTTCACCCGAATTCATGGAAAAGGTGAAGCGAGGGCCGGTCATGGTCATGACGGTGTGGCAGGGAGGCGGTATGTCAATGAAGAGGAATCTTATCCTCTGGTTTCTTTACACCGTCGTCGTGGGGATCTTTTCCGGGTACGTCGCCGGCCGAGCGCTGCCCCCCGGGTCGGATTATCTTCACGTCTTCAGGTTTGCGGGAGTCACTGCGTTTCTGGCATACTCCGCCGCCCTCTGGCAGATGTCGATCTGGTACAACCGCGCCTGGACCACGACGATGAAAGCGACGGTGGACGGCTTGATCTATGCGCTATTTACGGCGGGGACGTTCGGATGGCTCTGGCCCCGATAGGTCCGGCGGTCCGGATGCGTTAACGGTCATTTCAAGACTTTATAGGCGTGCGTCCAGCGGTTCTCGAGGAACCCCGGGATGCACCAGA
Source organism: Bacteroidota bacterium (assembly GCA_036522515.1). Classification (NCBI taxonomy): domain Bacteria; kingdom Pseudomonadati; phylum Bacteroidota; species Bacteroidota bacterium. The sequence continues at coordinate 4,948 of DATDFQ010000041.1, read as the reverse complement.
GAATACAGAGGGGTTCGATGGCGCGGGCGCCCTCGACCTTTCCCAGGTCTTCGATCTCATACCCGAACTGGTCAAGGATCTCCCTGACCGATTTTTTTGCGTCATCGTCGTTCCCGCAGATGAACATCGTCGGCCTGACGCCTTTGAAATCGGGATTCACCATGAGATTGTTGCCGACACAGCTGAATGCCTTGACGAAGCGCGCCCCGGGCGCAAGCTTCTGAAGACGCTCCATGAGGGAGTCGTTCATCGATGTGAAGTAGTGCAGGACGCCGTTCACCGGTGGGGCGTCGGAGATGGGGTTCGTCGTATCGATGACGGTTTTCCCTTCCAGGTTGGGAATGCCCGCAAGCCGCAAGGCTGATTCGGCGCCGGAGCCTTTGACCGCCAGCACGAGGAGTGCGCCGAATTTCGCAGCCTCCTCGAACGAGCCGATGTTGGCGAGACCCTTCGTTTTGCTCCGCAGAGTTTCCATTTTCGCGGGGCTGTTGGTCCCGATCATGACTTCATACCCGTGCCTGAGAAACCCGTTGGCAAGGGTTTGAGCGACCATCCCTGAGCCTATGATGCCGATTGCAGTAGCCATGTTGGTTCTCTCCTCTCATTGGCCGGCTGAAAGCAAATGATACTCAGAAACTCTAAAACTCACAAATCATCGACAGAGGTTTTCATGATGAAAACGATCGCCGCACGACTACTCCCGGCAGCGGGAATCTGCCTCATGAGCCTGCTGTTTAACTCCTGCAGCACCGTTCCCCTCACGGGAAGACAACAGTTGAATCTGATCCCCGGATCGGAGATGCTTTCGATGAGCGGGCAACAGTATAACGACTTCCTGAAGAGCAACAAGGTCATCCCCGCGACCGATAAACAGTCCGTCGCCGTAAAAACGGTGGGGAAGCGAATCCAGTCCGCCGTCGAGCAGTACGCATCTCAGAACGGAATGTCCCTGAGCGGATACAGCTGGGAATTCAATCTGGTCGAAAACAAGGAGAAAAACGCCTGGTGCATGCCGGGAGGCAAAGTGGTGGTCTACTCGGGAATCCTTCCGCTCACGGGCAACGATGTGGGCCTCGCGGTCGTGCTCGGACATGAGATTGCCCATGCCGTTGCCGGCCACGGCGCCGAGCGGATGAGCCAGGGTTTGCTGGCGCAACTCGGATCGACGGCTCTCTCCCAGGCGCTCTCCGAGAAGCCCCAGGAAACGCAGCAAATCTGGATGACCGCCTTCGGAGTCGGGGTACAGTACGGCGCGCTCCTTCCGTTCAGCCGCGTGCAGGAGAGCGAGGCAGACCATCTCGGTTTGATCTTCATGGCGATGGCCGGTTACGACCCGAATCAGGCGTTGACCTTCTGGCAGCGCATGGCGCAGGAGAACCAGGGTCAGGCTCCGCCGGAGTTTATGAGCACGCATCCCTCGGATGAATCGCGGATCGCGAAAATACGGGAAGAACTCCCCGAGGCGCTCCGGTATTACAAGAAGGGAAAATAATGGGAATATTTCGTATACTAAGAAAAATCGTGGGAATTCACTACGGGAGTCGTCGTTCATGAAGAAAACCACACTCATCATTCTACCGCTCGTCTTGTTCGCGCTGGCGATCGGGTCGGCCCAGGACAAGAAAAAGAAAGAAGCCAAGGATGTCACCGTCACCGGCGAGATCATCGACCTGAAATGCTATATCCAGGGGATGATGGGGGGAAAGGGGGAGGATCACAAGCAGTGCGCGATCGATTGCATCAAAGGAGGATTGCCCGTCGGAATTCTCGACGATAAATCCGACAAGGCGTATCTGGTCGTCCCCAAAGCCGGCATGAAGGGGGCCAACGAGGAGTTGCTCCCGTTTGCGGCCCAAAAGGTGAAACTCACCGGCACGTTCGCCGAGAAGGGCGGGCAAAAGGTTCTGATTTACACGAAGGTGGAAGACGCGAAGTAGCCTTTCATAATAAGAAGAGCAGGTCATGATCCATATCGCTCAGCGCATGAGCCGCCTCGGCACCGAGACGGCATTCGAGGTGCTCGCCAGGGCGCGCGCCCTCGAAGCACAGGGGAAAAACATCGTCCATCTGGAAATCGGCGAGCCCGATTTCGACACCCCGGTCAACATCAAGCTGGCTGCAAAGAAAGCGATCGACGACAACTACACCCATTACGGCCCCGCGGCGGGGCTGCCTCAGGCCCGGGCGGCGATCGCCCGTCACGTCTCCGAAACCCGGGGCATCGAGGTTCTCCCGGAGCAGGTCGTGTTCACCCCCGGCGCCAAGCCGATCATGTTTTTTACGATTCTGGCGTGCGTGGACGAGGGGGACGAGGTCATCTATCCCAATCCCGGTTTTCCGATCTACGAATCGGCGGTCGAGTTCGTCGGGGCCAGGGCGGTGCCGCTCCGGTTGCGGGAAGACAAGGGGTTCGGGTTTGATCTCGAAGATCTGAAGCGTCTTGTCACCCCGAAGACCCGGATGCTCATTCTGAATTCGCCGCAGAATCCGACGGGGGGAGTCTTGAGCGAGTCCGACATTCGGGGGATTGCCGAAGTGGCCCTCGCCCACAACCTCATCGTCCTCTCCGACGAAATTTACGGCCGGATCCTGTACGACGGCACCACGGCGTTCAGCATTGCTTCGCTTCCGGGAATGCAGGAGCGGACGGTCATTCTGGACGGATTTTCGAAGACATTTGCCATGACCGGCTGGCGGCTCGGCTATGGAGTCATGCCCGCGGAGCTGGCAAAATACGTCACGCAGCTCCAGGTCAACAGCACGTCCTGCACCACCTCGTTTTCACAGATCGCGGCGATCGAAGCCCTCACGGGGCCCCAGAAGGATGTAGAAAGCATGCTGGAGGAATTCAAGCGGCGCCGCGACATCATCGTCGCCGGACTGAACGCGATTCCCGGCATCCGGTGCCACAAACCGCTAGGCGCTTTCTACGTCTTTCCGAACATCACCGGGACGGGCAAGACATCGCGGCAGCTTGCCGACCAGCTGCTGACCGATGCGGGTGTGGCGTGCCTCGCCGGAACCGCATTCGGCAAATTCGGCGAAGGGTACCTTCGGTTTTCCTACGCAAACTCGATCCCCAATATTGAAAAAGCTCTCGGGCGGATCGAACGCTCCCTGAAGCCGGAGAGCGTTTCAGTCGGATAGTTTCCAAAGGTGAACGCTCATGTCCGCACGGGATGAGCCAGATGTGCAGCGGGAAAAGATCTTCGTCAGGGCCCTCGATGTGGCTTCGGCGTACGATCTTCACGGCGCCCGGAAAGTGCTTGAGGACGATCTCAAGGGAACAGTCCTCGAACATACGCCTCTTCTCGTTCAGTTGGCCCCCCGGAAACTTGTCGCCCTGTTCGATTACGGGTCGATCGTTTTTTTCAACGTGGAATCCCCCGAACAAACCTCCCTCGTCCAGAGCCTCATGCCGTTCACTCAGCGGCCCAACAAGATTGTGAGCGACGACGACTTCATCCTCTACCTCGGAACGCAGTCAAAGGATCCGGAAGGAACCGACGAGCTGACGATCCGGGAGCTGACAAGGGATATCGCGCTCCTTGTGGGCGCGGTGTTGAGCCGGTCGGTGTCGGTGGAGTACTACGAAAAACTCGTAGAAGACGCGCTTGCGCAGCTGGAGGGGCCGATCGCCTCGCTTCAGTCCACGGGAACGATTCCCTACCGGCAGCGTGAGCTCACAAAAAAAGTGGGTTTCGCGCTCGCGGTCGAGCACGAACTGGCCTATACGCTCTCGGCGTTTGACGACCCGGCGATTGTGTGGGACGGAGGCAAACGGATCGAAGACCTCTACACGGGCTTGAAGCGGCAGTTTGACCTGGAGGACCGGATCAGGATCATCGAGCAAAAAGTCTCACTCATTTCGCGATCAGGGATGTTCATCATCGCACGGCTCGAGGGCCGGCGGGCGACGGCCCTCGAATGGATCATCATCCTGCTAATCCTGGCGGAGATCCTCATCGTGATATTCGAGCGGATGGCCTGAAGGTTGAGCCGGGTGATCGAAGAGGGGATGGTTGATGTTGACCGAGGAGCTGATCGGTTTTAAGGCCGGGAAGGACCGGAGAAAGTTCTGCGGAACGAGCACGCGCTGCTTCCGCTTGACGAGATGCCTCAATTGAAATCCGTTGACGAGTGAATTTGCCTCCGGATCGTTATGGAAAATGACGAAGGTGGATTCGGCGATTTCCCTGACCTTCTCGATCAGGGCTGTTAGCTGCTCCAGTTCGCGCTGGGAATAGTAATAATGATACCGGTCGCTCACGACGTGAGCGCCGTCCCCCTCGAGACGCCAGGGATTCTTCCACGATTCGGAATTCCTTCCCATCATCCTGAAATACCCCGCCCCGCACCAGGAAAGGGACGTTAACGGGACATGCTGTTTGATCTGCGGCAGGTCGACATTGATCAAGTGAAGCCTGTTCTCCTGGAAGAAATTGTACATCAAAGGGCTATACCACGACCGGTGGCGCACTTCGAGGAACAGGGGGTACCGGGAGAACAGTCTGCTCAACTGCAGGAGGTAGAGGCGGTTTTCATGCCGGTTCGTAAACAGGTAGGGGAATTGAAGGACGAGCCCTCCCAGCATGCCTCGTTCGTGCATCGGATCGAGCATCCGGTGAACCGAGATGACATCCGCTTTCGTCGCATCGTACGTATGTGTGAATCCCCGGAAGAGCTTTGCGGTAAAAATAAAATTCTTATTTGCCGAGACGTCGCTCAGCCACCTCCTGGTGTTGAGAGCCGAGAGGGAGGGGTTGTAAAACGTCGAATTTATCTCGACGCAATCGAAGAATTGGCTGTAAAATTCAAGCTTTCTGAAATTGCCCCTGGATTTCTGAGGATAGAAGTAGGTGTTGAAGGGATGAAGATCCCATCCGCCCATTCCGATGTGGACGACATGCGGTTTTCCGTCTGGTCTCGTATGCTGCATTGCTTGAAG